>JAGVEP010000321.1 GCA_020058145.1 Phycisphaerae bacterium
GACCACGCCCAGGGCGGCTTCGTGCGGCGCGAGCTCGGCCAGCCGCCGCTCCACCTCCTGCTCCCGGCGGAGCAACTCCGCCTCGCGAGCCGTGGCCTGCTCCAGGTAGGACCGGATGTCGTGTACCAGTTCGTGGACGTCCCCGATGTTGGTCGGCGGCCGACTGGGCAGCGTGTGCCCGGACCGTGGCCCCGTGTCGCCAGGGGAACGGATTCCAGCGTTGTCGGGGTCAGCCGGCATAGCCACAAGCACTCTCACCCGGCCCAGGCGGCGGTCGCGCCGGGCACGGTCATTCTGACTCCGGCGCCGCCAGCCGTCCAAGCTGCGCCAATGTGGCACGGAAATCCTTGGGCAGCGGCGCGACGAGCGTAAACGACGTTCCCGACGACGGATGCGGAAACGTGAGCCGCAGCGCGTGCAGCGTCAGCCGCGCCATCAGCGGGCGTTCGTCCCGCCGACGGCTCGGATGGTAGTCCGCCTTGTAGTGCGATAGGTAGAGCGCGTCGCCCCCGCCGTACAAGGGATCGATCGACAGCGGATGCCCGATGGCGGCCAGGTGCGCGCGGATTTGCTGCAATCGCCCGGTGACCGGCTGGCACTCGAGCAACGTGTGGCCCGGCAGGCGCTGCACCACGCGGTAGCGCGTCAGGGCCGACTTCCCTCCGGAGGACACCGTGACGACGCGGTTGCGCTTCCGATTGAACCCCAGACGCAGGTTGACCTCGCCGTCGGCCGCGACCTGGCCGCTGACGAGCGCCTGATAGACCTGCTCCACACGCCGTTCGGCAAAGGCGGCCACAAGCTGCCGTTGGGCGGGCAGCGTGCGCGCGTAGAGCAACACGCCACTCGCTTCGCGGTCGAGCCGCTGCACGACGCGGAGCACCGGGTTGGCGCCCAGTTCCGGCCGCCCGCGCAGCCATTCCGTGACGCTCGGTTCGTCGCCGCGCCCGGGTCCGGAAACGAACCCCGCGGGTTTGTCCACCGCCACCAGGTATTCATCCAGATAGATGAGCGCCGCCGACGCGGCGGATTTCGCTGTTTTCATGGCGTGCCGCGGGGCAAAGGGACCAACGTGACCCGGACCGTGCGGCGTTCGAGTACCGAGACGCCCTTGGGCGGGAGAAAAATGACGTCCAGCGTGCGGAACTGCTCTTCGGCCGGTTTGTCGGCGGCCGGGATCAGATCGGCCGTGACGTGTACGAAAGCCTCGATTTCCGGCGGCCCGACGGCCTCGAAAACGGCCTCGTCGCCTTGGACTTCTACGTCGATGCGCCATTCGTTGAGGTCCGTGCGGCGAACTTCGTAGCGCTCGGCCAGTTCCGGCGCGACGTACAGCCCGACGACGACGTTGCGCGCCAGGCGACTTTGGGCCACGACGCGAACCGCGACGTTGACGCCGCTCGGCGTGAACAGCGCCGGTCCGGTCAATCCGGCCGGCTCCTTCAGGGGAACCGGCGCGAACACCTTCACTTCACCGGGGGTGAGGCCCTCCAACTGCTGGCCCAGCGCGGCCAGGACATAACCCTGTGCTTCGAGGGTTGGCAAGTCGTCGCGGCGCACGCGTACGTCCACCGTCGGGGGTTCCACATGCTCGACGGCAATGCGCACGGCGCCACCCTCCGCTTTGACCCGCACGGGCAGCGAAATCGAGACCAGCTCGTAGACGTGGATGCCGACGCTGGGGAGGGTGACATCCACGACGCTCAGCCCGCGCTCGGTGACTTGGCGCGCCGTGGCCACAATCTGCTGGATTTCCGCGCGGGATTCGATGAAGTAGGGTTCGCGCCGCGGCTGGTAGGCCTTCGGCAGCGGCCAGGTCACGGTGAGCGGCTGGTTGCCGTGGCTGGCACGCAGCCGGTCGATGGCACGACCAGGACCACTGAACGTAACCCGAAAAACCGGGGGCGGGCCGCCGATCACGATTTCGCGCGTTGGATCGTCCTGCCGAATATCCAGCTTCACCGGCACGATGTCGCGGGCGAACGTGGCCTGATCGGCGACGTACCAGATCACCGCGGTGAGCGGGACCACCACCAGCGCCCGCCGCAGGCGTCGCCAGGCACCGCGAATCACCCGGCTGGAGCGGTGCTCGCGTTGGGCCGCCACCGTGCCCTCCAGGCGGCTGTTCAACTCCTCCGCCAAATCGTCCAGCGATAAGTACCGCGTGAGCTTGCCGTTGTCCGCGAGCGAAATGATGCCCGTCTCTTCGGAAACGACGAGGACCAGCGCGTCGGTCTCATAGCTCATGCCGACGGCGGCCAAGTGCCGGCTGCCGAGCGCGAGGTTGACCTCGTCGCTTTCTGCGGATGGGAACTGGCAATTGGCGGCGACCACGCAGTTGCCCTGGATGATGACACCCAGGTCGTGCAGCGGCGAGTTCGGGAAGAAAATCGCGTTGAGCAAATTGGCCGAAACATCGGCCTTGATCAGGGTCCCATTCTCCGCCCAGCCGGTGAGGTCCACGCCACGCTGGATCGCGACCACCGCGCCGTACTTGTTCCGCGACAAGTAACCGGCGGATTTCACCAGGGCTGTGACGGTCAGCGAATAGGGTTCACGGCTACGGCGGAGGCGCACGTCGCCCACCCGGATGACGGCGCGGCGGAGCTCGGGCTGGAACACCACCAGGGCGATAAACGCGAGGCCGTACAGGATGTATTTGTACAGCAGATCGAGGCGCACCCACTGAAATTGCTCGGTCAGCACGCGGACGACCAGCGTGACGACGATCAGGATGATGAGCACGCCGCGCAAGGGGCGCGTCCCGCGGGTGGCCTGGAGCAGACCGGCCGACCAGTTCACACACAGCCCGATCAGGATCAGCTCGACGATGACGGCCGGGAGGTCGTACGCCTCGCCGGACAGGCGGTAGTACAAACTGTGCAGCATTTCGCCCATGCGGGGCACAGTATAGAATCGCGCGGCGGCCCGCTCTACTGGCGAGCGTGGTCCGCTGCGATTTCTCGCCCCTGAGAGCGGCCATGTCCACGGATTGGCGGCAAACGCTGCGTGACAATGTGACCCGGGTGCAGGCGAACATCGCCGCCGCCTGCCGGCGCGCTGGCCGTGACCCCGCGGAAGTGCGCTTGCTGGCCGTCACGAAGTACGTCAGCCTCGAAGTGGCGCGCGAGCTGCTGGCCGCGGGCCTGGTGGACCTCGGCGAGAACCGCGTGCAGCAGCTCGTCACCCGGGCACAGGCCTGTGGAACGGCGCGGTTCGACTGGCCGGACGACAGCGCTGGGCGTGCCGATTCGAGCCCGGCCCCCGCAGCCCCGCGCTGGCACATGCTTGGCCACGTCCAGCGCAACAAGCTCAAAACCCTGCTGCCCCACGCCCGCATCGTGCACTCGTTGGATTCGGCGCGGCTCGCGGAGGCCGTGGCGCGCCAGGCGCAAGAATTGCAGGTTCAGGTTGATGTGCTCATCGAAGTGAACATCGCCGGCGAGGCCGCCAAGACCGGTGCGCTGCCGGCGGACGTCCCCGCGCTGGTCGCGGCCGTCGCGGCATTCCCGCCCCTGCGGCTGCGCGGGCTGATGACGATGACGCCCTACGATCCGAATCCGGAGACATCGCGTCCGTACTTCGCCCAGTTGCGGGAGCTATTGGAGCGGCTGCGAGCCCAGGGGGCGGTTGGACCGGGCGGCCGGCATTTGTCGATGGGAATGAGCCAGGACTACGTGGTTGCGGTCGAAGAAGGGGCCACGATTGTCCGCCTCGGATCGGCCTTGTTCGACGGCCTGCCGACCACGGACCCCCGCGACTTGTAGGACCGGCGACGGCGCTTGTCGCCGCCGCGGGCCGGCGTTATAAGGCCTGTTAACAGGTCCGGAGGCAGGTGCGATGTCCCTGAGAAGGTTGGATGCGGATGCACGGGCCGTCGTTGGTTTGGCCAACGATATCGCGCACGAGCACGATCTCGAATACGTCGGCACCGAGCACATCCTGCTGGCCATCCTGCGGCAACAGCAGAACGTCGGCGCGCGCGTGCTGAACGGACTCGGGCTGACGGAGGAGAAGGTGCAGACTGCGCTCGAAGACCTGCTGAAACGTGCTAAGGAGGACACGTGGGTCTTTGGCCGCCTGCCGGGCAGCCCGCACTACCGCAACGTGATCGAGCGGGCGATGGAGGTGGCCGAGCAACTCGAAAGCAAGACGATCGGCTGCGCGCACCTGCTCCTGGCACTGTACCATGACAAGGACAGCACCGCCCAGCGCACGCTCGCCGGTTTGGGCGCGACGCACAAGAAATGCCGGGATGCGGTGCTGCGCGAATTGGCGAGCGCCTGATCCGACGCCGCCCGTGCTACGGTGTCGCTCGCGGGGGCTCCGGCTCGAGCGTGATCCGCGGCGGAGGGGGTTGCACCAACGGCGGAACATCGAAGCTGGTCAGCGTGGGTCTGACGGCCGCGCGCGGGACGGTCGGCGGCTGGATCGGCTCGTACATCGCCCAGAGCGGCACAATCAGCGGCACGAGCAGCGCCAGGTTCGCCGCGGCACCCGGCTCGCTCGCCAGCACCGCACCGCTGACCGTCAGCAGAAGCGCCCCGAGCAAATGTCGCGGCTGCGTCCGCCGGCCGAAAAAGATCACGAGCGTGGCCCACAGCACGAGCAGCGCCGCCACACCCTTCGCTCCCCGCCGGGCCCACAGCCAGCGACCTTCCAGCGTCGGCGAGTCGGCGAGCACCTGCCACCAACCGGTAGTGCGGGGCAGCAGCATGGCCATCGGCCACGTCGCCTCCAACACCGTGCGTGCAGCGATGCAAACGCGCGGCAGCGGCGCGGCCGTACGCAAAGCGTCGCGATAGGCGCGCTGCAACTGCGGCCGTGCTTCATCGGTGGGATCCAAGTCGCGGAACAGGACGTCGTCGCCGCTCACACCGTTCGGCCAATCCACGTGCAATTCGCCACTGGCGGTAGCACTCTTGACGGTTGCTGATTCGGCGGTCACAAGCTGCCGCCACAGCCGCCGCGACAGGGCCGCGGTCGGCGGAGTTGCGTCCGTCTCGCGGCGGTCGATGACGACCGTGTCGGTGCC
>JAGVEP010000453.1 GCA_020058145.1 Phycisphaerae bacterium
CAGGCGCGAGCCTGGGGTCCGCGCAGCGCGCTCCGCGGAAAACCCCACGCTGGCGCGTGGGGCTCGGACAGGCGGCTCGCCGCGCGGGGCGGCTACCACCGTTTTGGACTACACCCAACCCGCCCTACGGCCCTTCGTCCACACTGCGCAGCCCCCGCGGCCCGGAGTATGATGCGCATTCCACCGCCGGAGCGCTCTGCAACCGCTACCGGCAGCCGACGAAAGGGCTCGATGAACGACTTGACCCCGCGTCTGATTGTGCAGGCCTTGGACCGCTATATCATCGGCCAGGACGATGCCAAGCGCGCCGTGGCGGTCGCGATCCGCAACCGCTGGCGGCGGCTGCGGCTGCCCAAGCCGCTGCGCAACGACGTGTGCCCCAAGAACATCCTGATGATCGGCCCCACCGGGGTGGGCAAGACCGAAATCGCCCGGCGGCTGGCCCAGCTCGTGGACGCCCCCTTCATCAAGGTCGAAGCCACCAAGTTCACCGAGATCGGCTACGTCGGCCGCGACGTGGACGGCATTATTCGCGACCTGGTCGAACGGGCCTTGGCGATGGAACGTCAGCGCGTCGCCCACAGTGTTCAGGAACGGGCCGTGCGGGCGGCCGAAGACCGCATTCTCGACCAGCTTCTGCCTGGGACCGGCAACTACGACGACGGGGATGACGAACAGGCCGAGCGGCGCCGCCGGACGCGCGAGAAGCTCCGCAGCCAGTTGCGTGCCGGCGGGCTGACGGAGCGCACGATCGAGGTGGCGGTGGACGAGCGCTCGGTTCCGGCCCACGTGATGGCGAACATGGGCCTGGACCAGATGGGCCCCGAGTTCGAGCAGTTCCTCGAAAAGGTGATGCCGTCGCGTGCGCGCCGCCGCCGCCTGGCGGTGCCGGAAGCACTCGATTTGATGACCCAACAGGAAGTCGATCGTCTGATTGATCAGGATGCGCTGCAGCAGATGGCCATCCGCAGTTGCGAAGAGACTGGCATCGTCTTCCTCGACGAGCTCGACAAGATTTGTGGCGGCGGCCTGATGGAGGGTCACGGCCCGGAGGTGTCGCGGAGCGGCGTGCAGCGTGATCTGCTGCCGCTGGTCGAGGGCACGAGCGTCAGCACGCGGTACGGGCTGGTGCGCACCGATCACATTCTGTTCATTGCCGCCGGGGCCTTCACGCAGTCGCGGCCGAGCGACCTGATGCCGGAGTTGCAGGGGCGTTTTCCGCTGCGGGTCGAGCTGAACGACCTCAGTGCCGAGGACTACTACCGCATTCTGACCGAACCCGAGAACGCACTCATCAAACAGCAAGTGGCCTTGATGCAAACCGAGGACGTGGCGGTGTCGTTCAGCGATGAGGCGGTGGTCGAGATGGCCCAGATGGCCTATCGCGCCAACCAGATGCTCGAGAACATCGGCGCCCGCCGGCTGTACACCATTGTCGAGAAGGTCGTCGAGGAAATCGCCTTCAGCGCATCGGATGCGGCCAACAAGGAAGTCGCCATCGACGTCGATTACGTTCGCATGCGCCTCGCGGACATCATCAGCGACGCAGAACGCAGCCAATACGAGCTGTGACCGGCCCGCGGGGACTTCAGCGCATCGAGAACTTGTGAATCATCACATGGTGATACGTTTGGCCGGGCCGTAGAACCACTGCCGGAAACTCCGGGTGGTTGGGCGAATCGGGGTAATGCTGCGTTTCGAGGCAGAAACCGTAGTGTTTCTGGTAGACCACGTCGCCCTTGCCTTTCACCGAGCCATCCAGGAAGTTGCCCGAATAGAACTGCATCCCCGGCTGGTCGGTGAAGATCTCCAGCACGCGGCCGGTCGTCGGTTCAGACACCCGAGCGGCGCGGGCGACCCGGCCGGATTGGTTGCGGAGCACGAAGTTGTGGTCATAGCCTCCGGGAACCTGCGCGAGGCGCGCGCCGATCGCCGTCGCGTGGGTGAAGTCCATGGGCGTGCCGGCCACGGGCGCCAGCTCACCGGTCGGGATCAAGCCCGCATCGACCGGCGTGTACTTGTCGGCCTGGAGCAACAACTCGTGGCCGAGGACATCGCCGGCCGCGTTGCCGAGCAAGTTCCAGTAGCTGTGATGCACCAGGTTGACGATGGTGGGCTGGTCGGTCGTCGCTGAGAACTCCGCCTTGAATTCGTTCGCATTACTTAGCGAGTAAGCGCTGGTCACTCTGAGGTTGCCGGGGTAGCCCTCCTCGCCGTCTTTGCTCAGGTACGTGAATTTGACGCCGACGGAGTCCGCCGTCTCGACGCGCGCCGCTTCCCAGAGGGCTTTGTCGAAGCCCCGCATGCCGCCGTGAAGGTGGTTCGCGCCGTTGTTGGTGGCCAACGTGTAGCTCTGACCGTCGAGCGTGAAACTGCCTTTGGCGATGCGGTTGGCGTAGCGGCCGACGGTGGCACCGAAATAGGAGGTGTTTGTCAGCCAGCCGGCGAGCGTGTCGTAGCCCAGGGTAACGTCGGCCACGTGCCCCGTGCGGTCCGGCACCTCCACGCTAACCGTGATGGCGCCGTAATCCGTCAGTCGCACCCGCAGGCCCTGGTCGTTGGTCAGCGTGTACAAGTGTACCGGCCGGCCATCGGGCAGCCGGCCATAGTCCGCCGTCGCCATGCTCGGTTTCCTCACCGACTTCGCACCCGCTTCTGTCCGCGGCAGCGTGTTTTGGCAGCCGAGCGCAACGGTACATCCGGCCAACAGCCCCAGCCACGACCAGACCGCCACGCAGCGATGCATCGCCGTTCTCCTCTGCTTGTCGAGACGTTCCGCCAAGTGGTGATCTTAGCAAGTCTGGCCGCTCCGCCACAATCTGGCATGGCTATCTTGCCGGCCATCCGCCGGATCCTGCGGTTCAAGGTGAAGAACTACCTCCGCGGGGACATACCGACCGGCGTGCGCATCCCCGGCGGAGTGGTCCGTCACGCGGTCGTTTCCGACGTTTCCAACTGCAGCCGGAGGGGGAGTTCCAGGCCGTTCGCCTCCAGCAACTTCCGGTCGGCCAGGATCGCCCGCGTCGGTCCGTCGGCGTGCACGTGACCGCCCGTGAGCAGTATGGTGCGGTCGCAAAGTTCCCACGCCAAGTCAAGATCGTGCGTGGCCACGATTTGCGTGCTCGGCAGGCGTGCCAGCAGCCGGAGCAGTTGTCGCCGATTCCCCGGGTCGAGTGCCGCGCTGGGCTCGTCGAAAACGAGGGTTTCCGGTTGATAGCTCAGGACGGTGGCCAGCGCGACCAGCCGCTTCTCGCCGGCGGACAGCCGCTGAGGCACCCGCCCCTGGAAGCCCGACAACCCCACTTCGTCGAGCGCCCGCTGCACGCGCGCCGCGACATCGCCCGGTGCCAGTTCCAGGTGCAGTGGGCCGAACGCCACGTCCTCGAACACGGTGGGGCTGAAAAGCTGGTCGTCGGGGTCCTGGAAGACATAGCCGATTCGCCGGCGCACATCCGCGTACGTGGCCGGCCGAACTTCGATGCCGCTGACCCACACGCGACCCTGCGTCGCTTTCAGCAGGCCGTTGAGGTGCAGCAGCAGCGTCGTCTTTCCGGCCCCATTCGGTCCGACGAGCGCCACGCGCTGCCCGGCGGGCACTTCCAGATCGACGCCGCGGAGGGCTTCGACTCCGTCCGGGTAGCGGTGGCGCAAACCCTCGAGCCGTATCGCCGGTGCGGGCGAAGGCGTTGTTGGTGAGGACTCAGAGAGGATCAACGCCATGGCGACCACCGCAACAGGATTATGCCGGCAACAAAGACGCCAGCGGCCAGTGCGTCGAGCGTCGTCAGTCGTCGGCACTGGGCGCCGCGCCACTGCCCGTCGTAACCGCGGGCGGCCAGCGCGTCCGCCACGCGCAGGGCGCGATCGTGGGAGCGCAGGAAAAACGCCCCCAGGAGGTTGCTCGCCGAGCGAAATCGCCCTCCGCTGCGGGCGCCAATTGTCCGGGCCGCGCGGGCGTCCCAGAGACGGTGCAGCTCAGGCCGCAAGACGTGCAGGTAGCGCAACATGCACGCGAGCACCCCGACGAAGATCGCCGGCAGGCCGATGCCGCTCAGCCCGCCGATCAGGTCGGCCTCATGCGTCGTGGCCCATAACAGGCAGAGCGCCGCGACACACAGGATGGCACTCGTTGCGACTCTCTGGGCCGACCAAAGGCCTTCCTGCGTAACTTCCAGCAGGCCGAAACGCCGGAGAACCTGTCCCTCCCGGAAAAAGGGCAGAAGCGCCACCAGCAGCACGATCAGCGGCAGCGCGGCGCCAAAGCGGCGGATGAACTTGCCGCAGCTCCGGCGATTCAGCGCGAGCAGCGCGAGCAGAATGAGCCCGAAACTGACTTGCGCGGCGGTGTCGCGCTCCGGGATGGTCACGATGCACCCCGCCCAGACTAGTGTGCAGACGATCTTTATCCGCGGATCGAGGTGTTCGAGGAAGGCCTGCGGCGGCTCGACGCGCGCCAGCACCTTTTCATGCATGGCTCCGCTCCGTTCCGCTCAGCCCCGGACTGCCCTGGGACGCATAAGAACCCGCCCCACCTGCATCGCCCCCACGAACATCACGAGCGTCCCAATCGCACCGGCGACGCTGGTGCTGATGATGCCGGACAGCCCGGGTACCGTGTAGTCCGGCAGCAGCGCCAGGGAGCCGTCGCCGGCCGCGCGAGCCTCCTCCGCGAGGAAGCCCTGTACCAGGCCCACGTATTCCAGGCCATCCGGGTAGTCCCACAGGCGTGGCAAAAGCGAGAGGCAGGTCGCGACGACCAACGCGCCGGCGAGGCCGAAGGTCAGCGTCAGGCGACCGACCCGTTCGCCCGCCCCGCCCGGCCGATCGTAGAGCAACTCGGGCCGGGTCTTCAGAACGAAGGCCACCACGCCCGCCGTAATCAGTGCTTCGCCGATTCCGATCGCCATGTGGGTCAGCACCATCGCCGGCAGCACCCGCGACAAGCTCGCGGTGCCAGAAACCGCGAGTTGCAGGCTTACGAAGACGCTGGCCAGCGGCACGGCAACCCACGCCGCGAAAAAACTCGCCGCCACGATCCGGGTGGGGCGCTCAAACGCGCGGCCCACGAAGGCCCGGTAGACGAAGTAGGCCAGGCACGTGCCGACAATGCCCATGTTGAAGATGTTGGGACCCAAAACGGTGAGGCCGCCATCGCCGAGCAGCGCCTGGAAGACGATGACGGCGGCCATGACGACCGTGCCGGCCCAAGGCCCGACCAGAATCGCGGCCAGCGTGCCGCCGAGCAGGTGCCCCGTCGTCCCGGAGGCGATTGGGAAATTGACCATCTGTCCAGCAAAGACGAACGCGGCCAGGAGGCCCATCAGCGGCACGAGCCGGTGATCCTGGCGGCGCGACAGGACCCGGCAACTCGCCGCGACCAGGGCGAACACGACCACTGCAAACACGACGTTTACGGGCAGGCTGAACAGCCCGTCTGGCGCGTGCATGGCGAGCAGTCGTGCGGACACTACGGGCTCCGAACCGAGGCGGGGCGCGCTTCGGTAATACGAATGCAAGAATCGTAATACCAGATCGGCGCGCCCGTCAAGCAGCGGGCGCCGCGCCGGCGCCGTTGATCCCCGCTGCCTTGTCAGCCGCGGGCGCACCCGCTAGTGTACTGCCTCGCAGAAAACAGCACATAAGGCGGGTGGCGTGGGCGTCTCGCCCGCGCCTCGGGCGGCCAAGATGGCCACCCCACCCACGCGCTGATAATTGTGCGGCGCTACACCAGTTTGCGAGCGGTCACGTCGGAGGATGTCCGCATGTCCGACCTGGTTCGGATCAGTATTTCCCTCGAACAGGGTCTGGCGGAGCGCTTGGAGCGGCTGGTGCGCGGCAGCCGGTACACGAACCGCTCGGAGTTTGTGCGCGACCTGGTCCGCCAGCGGCTGGTGGAGCAGGAATGGACCGCCGCGCGGCACGCCGTCGTGGCCACCGTCACGTTGGTGTACGACCATCACGCGCGCGAGCTGCTCGGACGCCTGATGCACATCCAGCACGGCTATCCGGGGCAGATTCTGGCTACCACGCATGTACACCTGTCACACGAGCTGTGCGCCGAAATGATCATGGTACGCGGCAAGCCGGCTCGGATCCGACAGCTTGCGGACGAGTTGCGGCAGCAGCGCGGCGTGCTGCATGCGACCTTGACGCTGGCCACGACCGGGGAGGGGTTACGCCGCTTGGGAGCCAAGTCCCCCGCACGGACACGCGGCTGATAAGCTGCATGGCCCGACGCAACCGTCAGCCAACCGCCGGACCGACGGCGCATCGGCAGCCACCTGGAGATCGCCCCCGGTCCGGGCCTACCAGTTTGCGGTCGCGCACTCGTCAAATGAGGCGCTGACTTTGCCGCCCACGGCCGCGATGCTTGTGACGACCACTACGAGAATGAGCGCGAACAGGACCGCGTATTCCGTCGTCGTTGGGCCGTCATCTTCGCGTAGCAGCCGCCACGCGACCGCCGGGGACAGAGGGCGCATGTTATCGCTCCACACAGGATCAAGCGCAGTAACCATACAACCATACAATTCGTTGGGTAGGTGGGGCAAATTGGGCAGCCTGCGCAAACGCAGAAATCGGCGTAGCCGTGCGAAGCCCCCTGGGCGGTGTGCTCAGGCCACGGTTACGCGGCGTCCGATGCGGCGCTGGCGGTTGATGAGCTTACGGCCCTTGCTGGTCCGCATACGGGCGCGGAAACCGCACTTGCGTTTACGTTTGATGTGGCTGATGCGTCTCGGATAATGCATATCGTCACCGTCTCTGCACCGCCGCCGCTGCGGCGGCCCACGCCCTGTTCGGCGGCCAAGGTCTACAGACCCGTCAGTATGCCCGCTCGGACGCCCGGCGCCAAGCCCCGTGCGCTTACCACTTCCGTTTTCGCCAGTACGTCAAAAATGACAGGACGGAGAGGAGCGCCAGTCCCATGATGATCCAGAAGGCGTGCGGGTGCCAGCTCAGCGGGATCTTCACGTTCATCGAAAACGCGCTGACGACGAACGTCGGCACCATGATCGCGATGGTGATGATGTTCAGCGTCTTCATCAGCACGTTGAGGTTGTTGCTGACGATCGACGCCCGCGCATCCATGAGGCTCGCGAGGATGTTCGAGTAGATGTCGGCCTGCTTGTAGCACTGGTTGTTTTCGATCATGAGGTCGTCCAGAAACTCGACCTCGTCGGTCCCCAGGCCGAGCTTGCCGGCGTTGTTCTTGAGCTTCTCCAGCAAGGCGCCGTTCGAGTTGATCGCGTTGACGTAATACACCAGGCTCTTCTGCAGGGCGAACATGTTGATCAGGTGCTTGTTCTCCATCGCCTTGTTGATCTCCTTCTGCAACTCGTCGGAGACCAGGCTGATGCCCTTCAGGTGCTCGCGGAAGTGGATGATCGAACGGGCGACGAGCTTGAGCACGACGTCGGTGAGCGAAGTGACCCGTACCAGTGCCGCTCCGTCGAGCAGGTTCGCATCCTCGGGTATGACGATCTTGAGCCGGTCCTTGAACAGGAACGCGCCGGCCGACGACACCTTGAACATGAACTGGTCGGCGCCGGAGTAATTTCGCGGCCGCTTGAAGATGATCGCGACGTGGTCCGGCTCGAATTCCAATCGCGACAGCTCGTCTGGATCAAGCGCCGAGGCAAACGTGTGCTCGTCGACCTTCAGCTCGTCGATCAGGTAACGCCGCTCGGTCTCATCCGGGATGGCGAAGATCGTCACGGCGCAGGGTCCGTCCGGTACCTCCGTGAGCCGGCGCTCGACGATGTTGTAGGTCTTCCGCATGGCGGCCATCCGGCGCCCCAACGGGGGTTTTCGCCGCCCCAGGCGTGCTTGTCAACCAGCCGCGGGTGACCGATTTCATGCTTCGGCCGGAGCCTCGCCCTCCCTGGGCCGCGTACGCCGGCGTGCGGGCGGCCGGCGTCCCGTGGCGAGTTCTTCGCCGAACGCCCGTTTTCGCCGCAGGACGTGGTGGTAGTGCTGCCCGAAGCGGTGGGCCTCGTCGCGGACGTGTTGGAGCAGGCGCAAGGCCGCGTTGTTGCGGGCCAGCTTGAGCGGCTGTGTGCGGGCCTGGATGTACACGAGTTCTTCGCGTTTGGCCAGCGAAACGACCATCGCCGGCTTGAGCGCCCGACCGCCTTCGAGCTCGAGCGCCTGCTTCATGCGGTCGAAGGCTGCGAGGGCCGCGTGCAGTTGGCCCAGCCCGCCGTCGATCAGGATGAGGTCGGGGTATAGCTCTTCGGCGATCGCCGCGTATTTGTAGCGCCGGGCGATCACCTCGCGGATCATCGCGTAGTCGTCCATGCCGGCGACGGTTTTGATCTTGTACCGTCGGTAACTGTTCTTGAACGGCTTGCCGTCGATGAAACAGACCAGCGAGCCGACCGAATCCTCCCCGTGCAGCGTGGCGATGTCGATACCCTCGATGATCCGCGGCCGTTCGGGCAGGACCAGCAGTTCCTGGAGCTTCTCCAGCCCCGCCGACGGGTCGATGAAGAACACCTCGGGCTGCACGTCCTCGTCCACGTTGCCGGAGAGCGACAACGACTCCAACGCCTTCAGGCGATCGCGCAGCACGGCCGCAGCCTCATAGCGTTTGTCCGTCGCGGCCTGCTCCATTTCCTTGCGCAAGTCGCGCCGCAGCGCGCTGCGCTTTGAGCCCAGCAGTTTCCGCAGCCGGCGGATGTCGGCGGCGTAATCTTCCCGGCTGATGCGGTCGGCACAGGGTGCGGTACACCGGTTGATCGCGTGCAGCAGGCACGGGCGGAAGTAGCGGCGTTTCTCGTCCTCGGCGTGGATGTCCAGCTCGCAGGTGCGGAATTTGAACACCTTCTGAAGGGCGTTGACCGCGTCGCGGATGCCCGCGGGGTTGAGAAACGGGCCGTAGAGCTTGCTGCCCTTCGGCCGCGGCTGGCGGGTGACATAGACGGCGGGGAAATCGTCCCCCAACGTGATCTCGATGTACGGGAAGGTCTTGTCGTCCTTCAGCCGCTCGTTGTAGTAGGGCTGGATGTCCTTAATCAGGCGGCTTTCCTTGAGCAGGGCGTCTACTTCGCTTTCGCACGCGAGGAAGTCAATGTCCGCGACGAGCGTGGTCATGTGGGCGATGCGCGGCCCGCGGGAATTGAGCAGGTCGGCGGAATCCTGGAAGTAGCTGGCGACGCGGCTGCGCAGTTCGCGGGCCTTGCCGACGTAGAGCACGACACCATCGCGGTCCTTCAGCAGGTATACGCCGGGGGTTTTGGGGAACTGGGCGATCTTGTCGCGCAGGCAAGTGACGCGGATTTCGTCGGTCGTGGGCATAGCGGCGTTTGATTATACCGGCTGACTGACCGGGCCTTGGTGGGGGGTGGTGTGCCTGAAACTGTAGCGGCGGCGCGCGACGCACGCGACCCCGGCTGGCCGCGCTCGACTTGGCTGGCGCGCTGCGGGGGGCACGATCAACTTGCCCTGTGGCCCCGGCCGCAGACCGTCTCGCGTACGATGACCCCCCAGCAGCATGCGGCTCTGCCGGAATACCTGGTGGTGCGCGAACTGCGTTGTCGCGTCCGCGCGCCCGGCTTCCGCACCCGACAGATCACGCTGGTGACGACGCGGCTCGATCCGCAGCGTTATCCCGCGGAAGCGTTGGCGGACCTGTACCGGCAACGCTGGCAGGTGGAGACGAATCTGCGGCACCTGAAGCAGACGCTGGGGCTGGCCGGCTTGCACAGTCAGACGGTGGCGGGCGTGCAAAAGGAAATCCTGGTCTTCGCGTTGGGGTACAACCTCGTCCAGAGCGTGCGGGCCAGCGCCGCGGCGGTACAGGGCGTAGCCCGCGAACGGATCAGCTTCGTGGACGCGTTGCGGCAGCTCCGCTGGCCGTTGGCCGCTGGCCGCCTCCGCACCGCCCGACCTGTGGGTCAATCCGCTACGTCCCGACCGCTACGAGCCCCGCGTCCGCAAACGCCGGCCGCCCGAGTACCCGCTCATGACCCAGCCGCGCGGCGTCCTACGTAAAGCCCTGCGGAGAAAACAAGATGCGGCTTAAGTTAATGCCATTCGTGGCTGTCCCTAGTTTGCCTAGTTTGCCCTAGTTTGCCCCTGCTGGACGTGGTCCTGGTGGCCCCGGCAGCGTGCCGCCCCTCCGCTCAACTTACGGCGACCGGGACTGCAAGGGCGTTGTCGACTTCGATGACATCAATGCGCTGGTGCGGGCGCTGCAAGAGCCGACCGTCGGCGGTGTGAAGTCGACGCCGCGCGATCAAGGTGCCGCAGCGCCACACGCCTCTTGGGGCACGCGTGGCATGCACGCTGCGACCTCGCGGATGAGCCCGTCCCGCGTGATCGGTTTCGACAGGTAACAGTTGCAACCGGCGGCCAAGCACTTCTCGAGTTCGCCTTTCATGGCGTGGGCTGTCAGTGCGACGATCGGTCCCGTATAGCCCCGTTGGCGCAACAGGCGGGTCGCCGTCAGCCCATCCATGACCGGCATCTGCATATCCATCAGGATTACGCCGAAGGGCCGCCCCTCGGCCAGCGCCGCCAAGGCCTGGTCCACAGCCTCCTGGCCGTTTTCGGCCAGCATGACCTCGGCGCCGGCCTTGCGCAGGAACGTGCCCAGCAGACGCTGGTTGTCGGGGCCGTCCTCGACGAGCAGGACGCGCCCGTCGATCCTGGGCAGGCTGCTCGCCGCGGTCGGAGCCTCGCTGGCGATCGGCCGTGGGTCCGAGGTGGAGACCATCTGCACGCCGACCAGCGGACCGGTGGCCACGGTCAGCGTGAACGTGCTGCCCTTGCCCGGCTCGCTGCTGACGGTCACGTCACCGCCCAGCAGTTCCGCGATCCGCTTGGTGATGGCCAACCCCAGCCCTGTTCCGCCGAACAGGCGCGTGGTGGAGGTGTCGGCCTGCGCAAAGGGCTGGAAGAGCTTGGTCATCTGCTCTGGCGTCATGCCGATGCCCGAATCGATCACGGCAAAGCGGATCATCTCGTGGGCCCGGTCGCAGGAGGCCACGATGCGCACGGTGCCCTGGTTTGCGAACTTGATCGCGTTGCCGACCAGGTTGATCAGGACCTGCTTGAGCCGCGTGGGGTCGCTGGTGATCGTGTCGGGGATGACCCCGTCGCTCTCGATCCGCAGGTCCAGGCTCTTTTCCTCGGCCTTGCCCTTGAGCAACTCGACCACGTCGAACAGCACCCGGCGCGTATAGCAGGCGACGCGTTCCACGTCGAGCTTGCCGGCCTCAATCTTGGACACGTCGAGGATATCGTTGATGAGCTGGAGCAGGTGCCACCCGTTACGCTGAATCGTCTGGAGCCCGTTGACGCGGTCGGATTCGGTGCTTTGGGGATCGAGCATCAGTTCCGTGTAGCCGAGGATGGCGGACATCGGCGAACGGATTTCGTGGCTCATATTCGCCAGAAAGGCGCCCTTCGCGCGCGTGGCGGCCTCCGCGGCCTCTTTGGCGCTCCGTAGTTCCCGGGTCGCACCGGCCAGCTCCCGCGTGCGTTCCTCGACCTCCCCCTCCAGGGACTCGTACGACTCGCGCAAGCGGTCGGTCAGCTTGTTGAAGCTGGCCGCCAGCCGGCTGATCTCGTCGCGGCCCCCCAGGTTCAAGGGGCGCAGCACGCTGCTCTGTGGTGATTCGGCCATGCGCTCGAAATGAGCGCTCATCATCGCCAAGCGGCGCGCAACGATCCTACGGAACGTCAGCGCGACGGCTCCGAAGCACAGCCCGGCACCGATCCCAAGCACAAGTAGACTGCTGCGGACCTCCGCCGCCGCGTGCGCCTGGATGGCCTGCAAGGGAATCCCCACCGTGTCCAGTGCCGCCACCCGCCCGGCGACGCGGTTGAACCCGCCGGTGGTCCCGTAGCGTCGGATGAGGTCAGCCGGCGCGTTCGCGGGATCACCGTGACAGCGCAGACACTTGGCCTCAAACCGCCGGGCGCCGAAGTGCGCCAGGTACGGCCGACCCTCCAGTTCGATCTCGCCTTGCCAACGGTCCACCTCCGGGTGGTCATTGAAATACTCAATCATCGCGAGTTCTGTCGGACCGGCCTGGTTGGCCGGGTTACGCGGATTCTCCGCGGAGTACTTCAGGAAGTAGTCCGGGAACTTCTCGCGGACCGCTTCAAAAATGCGGCGGCCCACGAAGGAGGTCGACATGGTTTCCGGGATGAAGGTATCCGGACCGGCCAACTTCTCCATGACCGGCCGAATCTCGCGACCGACGTAGTCGCGGACCGCTAGGTTGAACTCCAACGCCATGTTCGCCTGCTGACGCGCAAGCTCCTCGAGGTGCCCTCGACTCATGGTCCACGCGCGATACAGCACAAAGCCAGAAAACAACGTCACCATCACTCCCATCGGCAGGAGGAATTTGCCCGTGATGCTGCGCATGGATCTTCTCTTTCGTTGGCTATCGGCTGCCCTGCAATGCGGACGCGGAGCACGGCATTCTCATGGGTACTCCGCCGGACCGTATGTGGCGCGCAAGAAGCCTTGCCGGCCCACGAAGTCTCTCGTTGCGCCCATCGGCTATCCCCGCCCATGCCTTGACTTTGCTCCGTCCGATAATTAAGATAATTAGGGGATAATTGATAATTATGATAGTTGATAATTAGATAATTAGGATAATTAAATGCCATTCGGGACAGCCACCTATTCCCCTGCCTGCTGGCAGGCAGGCAGGGCCGTGGGGCGAAGGGGGCGGTGTGGGCCGACACGCGCCTCGCGCGTCCTCCGCAGGCCTCCGGACGCCTGTCTTGCCCTTGAAGGCCCCCGCACCGGCGCTTTACGCCACGCGGAGTAGGTTGGTGAATAATCCCGGTTGACGCACCGCGGCGACGGTGGCCAGGTTTTCTTTTTTTCGACACCCCCGGTTGGCAATGTTCGGGGAGCGAGGCAACCAGGCAACCAGGCAACCAGGCAACGGGGAGCGCGGCTGATTCGCCTGAGTTCCCGTGCTGGCGTCGCGCCTGGTGCGCGCCGGCTGCTCCCCGAGCATTCGCACGCCGAACGGGGCTGCCAATTTCGCCGGCCGGCCCCTACAATAAGGAGACGAAATGGCGTGAGGTATGACCATGTACGGAGCACGCTCTGCGGGGATGTGGCCGAGGCGCGACGGGCGACGCAATGCGGTTCGTGCCGCCGTGCTCGGGCTGGCGGTGCTGACGGCGGCGGTTTGGGGCCAAACGGCCGTGGACCGTAGCGTCAACCTGGGGGTCCAGCAGACGGGCCGCCTGCTGGACGTGAATCCGCAGGTCGGCGGGAGCGGCCAGAACTACTACCGGCCGATGTCGCCGCTGATGGTCGGGAACCTCTCCGCGGCGGGGCTGGCAGGGCGGGGGCAATCGCTGCGCAGCTACTCGCCGATCTTGGACCCCACGGCGTTTCGCGGGTCGCTGGGTAGTGCGTCGCTCTATGGATTCCGGCGCGATTCGGTGGGAGTTTTGAGCAGTTCACTGGGGACGGGCAGTCTCGCGCAACCGTATTTCGATCCGTCGACGACTGTGCCGACCGCCGGCCTGCTGCAAGGCCTGTCCGGATTCGCGCCCGGGCGGGGCGGCGCCGGGGCCAAGCCGCTCGATCTGCGGCTGAGTACGCGGATGGACCTCGGGGGTGGCGGCATGCCGCCGCCGGAGCCGGGATTCTTGTCGCCGCAGGGCGCGCCGGGGCCGGTGCCGCAGCCGTGGGTGGAAGCGGCTTCGCGGGCGACCATGAGCAGTATTTTCGGTCCCGGTGCTCCTCCCCGGCTGCCGCTGGCGAGCGAAAGGCCGCCCTGGGGACGAACGACGCCGGAGATGGGCGCGCCCGGTGACGCGACCGTGGGCGGCGAGCGGATCAACGAGCGGATCGGCGGTCTGCCGGGTGGGATGGCGCAACCCTTCGGCGGCTTGCTGCGCAACGACCTGTATCCGCACGTCGGACCGGTGTCCCCGAGCGGTGCGGCGGTGACCACCGTTCAGCCCGGCCTGATCCTGCCGGAGCGTGAGCCCGTGCGGCCCAAGGCGACGACGCCGCGCATTTTGGACGCGAGCGTGATGCCGGGCTACGACGTGTTCACCGACATGCAACTGGCGCTGACGCTGCTGTCAGACCCGAATGCGTCGTGGTATCGCGAGATGAGCACGGCGGTTAGGGAACAGCCGGAACTCGCCCAGCAGGTCAACAAGCAGGCGCTCGAGAACTCGCAGGCCTTCGTGCAGAAGATGCTGCACACGCCGCTGAAGACGCTAACCGGCCCGGGGCCGTCGGCCGTGAATGACCAGTTGCTAAAGGCCGAGTCGCTGATGGACATCGGACACTATGCCGAAGCGGCGGACCGCTACGAAGCGGCCCACCAAATGACGCCGACCAACCCGCTGCCGCTGATCGGCAAGGGACACGCGCTGTTGGCGGCGGGCAACTATCGGTCGGAGGCGCTGGCGGCGCTGGAAGGTCTGACCATCGCGGACCGCACACCCGGTCTGGCCGGTGTGCTGTTTCGACGCCTGGACCTGACGAGCCTCATGGGCGGCGGCGAAATCGTCGACATTCGCCGCGCGGACATCATGCAGCAGCTCGAGCAGCGCGAGACGCCGGAGCTGCGGTTCCTGCTGGGCTATCTGGAGTATCACGCGGGGGATCGTGAGCACGGGCTGGAGAATCTGAAGCGCGCGGCCGAGAACCCGCGTGCGGGCGAGCTGATCGCGCGCTATCCGGCGCTGCTGGAAGGGGAACTGCCGGAAGCGCCGCCCGCCGAGCCGACGTATCTCCAGCCGGAGGAGCTGGAGCCCACGGGGCCGTTGCTCCCGGAACCGCGGTTGCAGCCCACGTCGGGGCCCGCCGCTGGGCTGTTGAAGGAAGAGTTGGTGCTGCCACCGCGGGAGTAGCGGGCGGCGGCCCGGACGTCACTGTAGCGGCGGCCCCCGTGGCCGCCGCAGACGGTCGGGGACGCAACAAACGTCCAGGGGCCTCCTACGTCTGCCACGAGCATAGTCCAAAACTGTGGTAGCCGGCCCGCGCGGCGAGCTTCCTCTCCGAGCCCCTCGCGCGAGCGTGGGGTCCTTCGCGGAGCGCGCTGCGCGGACCACAGGCTTGCGCCTGGGGCTCGGACGGCGAGCTTTCCGCCACAGTTTTGGGCTACACCCTCCGCCACGGGGGGGCGGACGCTACAATGGCGCGTCCCGGATTCGGATCGTGACTAGGCAGCGGCCGACCCCCGTGTTGGCCGCCGAGGGATGTGCGATGAAGTGCTGGACTGTCTGGCTGCTCATGCTGCCAGTGACTGGTCTCGTCGGCTGTACGGGGGAATCGCTGGCGGTGGAAGACCGGCAGGAGCGTGTGCTCGAAGGTGCGGACCCGGATGCCGTGCTGGTCGCGGCCGCGCAGATCCTGCAGCGCGAGTTCGGGCGGGCGCAGATCGACCGGTCCAATCGGCGGGTCATCACGCTGCCGGCGGAATTTACGACCGATCGCGAGAGCGGCACGGTGCGGGACGTGTATCGCGGCAAGTCGACGATGCGGCGGAAGGCGGAATTCATGGTCGGCCGCCGCGGTGGGGTGACGGTGGCCCGGCTGCGAATTGACGTGGAACGGCGGGATACCGAGCGACAGATCGTCATGCGGCCGCAGGGGGAGCGTTTGGGGGACTCGCCGGGGCAGCAGTCGGCGATTCAGGCGGATGCCGCGACGACCGGTGAGCAGAACGCGGTCTGGACGCGCGTACGCCGTGACCGCAAGCTGGAACGTGAGCTGTTGGACGAATTGCGGGAGCACTTCGCGCGTTTGGCGGCCGATAGCGAGGTGGGCGACAACACGCCCCCGCCAGCACCCCGGCCGCCAGGGTCCAAGCCCGCAGCGGAAACCAACCCTTAGCCGCGGATTTCAAGGAAGCAGGTTATGGTGAGCCATTTATCGTTGCCGCTCGTCGAGAGCGATCCGGAAGTCGCGGACATCATTCGCCGGGAGGAGGAGCGCCAGGAGTATACGCTCGAACTCATCGCGTCGGAGAACCACGTCTCCGTCGCGGTCCGCACGGCGAATTCGTCCGTGTTCACCAACAAGTACGCGGAAGGGTACCCCGGCAAACGGTACTACGGCGGCTGCGTACACATGGACGCGATCGAAGACCTGGCTCGCAACCGGCTCAAGAAGTTGTTTGCTGCTGAGCACGTCAACGTCCAGGCGCATTCCGGAGCCCAGGCGAATACCGCGGTCTACATGGCGGTGCTCAAGCCCGGCGACACGGTGCTGTCGCTCGACCTCGCCCACGGCGGGCACCTGACGCACGGCCTGAAGGTCAATTTCAGCGGGGCGATGTACAACATCGTGCCCTACGGCGTCGACCGCGAGACCGAGCGGATCAACATGCTGGCGGTGCGCCAGCTCGCCCAGGAGCACAAACCAAAGCTCATCATCTGCGGGGCGTCGGCCTATCCGCGCACTTTCGACTTTGCCGCGTTTGCGGAGATTGCCAAAGAGGTCGGGGCTCGGCTGATGGCGGATGTCGCCCACATCGCCGGCCTGATCGTCGCCGGACTGCACCCGTCGTCCGTGCCGCACGCCGATTTCACGACCTCGACCACGCACAAGACGCTGCGCGGGCCGCGCGGCGGGCTCATCATGTGCCGCACGGCGGATGCGGCGCTGGTGGACAAGTGGATTTTCCCCGGCACGCAGGGCGGACCGCTGATGCACACGATTTGCGCGAAAGCGGTCGCGTTCGGCGAGGCGCTGCGGCCGGAATTCAAACACTATCAGCAACAGATCATCAACAACGCGCAGGCCCTGGCCGAGGCGTTGCGGTCGCGCGGCTATCGGCTGGTTTCGGGCGGCACGGACAATCACCTGATGCTCGTCGATCTGCGGGCCGTACACCCCGACCTGACGGGCAAGCAGGCCGAGGCGTGGCTCGAATCCGCGGGCATCATTTGCAACAAGAACATGATCCCGTTCGACGAACGCAAGCCGACGCTCACGAGCGGCCTGCGACTGGGCTCGCCCGCACTTACCACGCGGGGCTTCAAGGAACCGGAAATGACCAAGGTCGCGGACCTGTTGCACCGGGCGCTCTCGGCCGGCGAGGACGAAGCCGGACGCGCCAAGGTCGGCGCGGAAGTCCGTGAATTCTGCAGGCATTTCCCGCTGCCGCACGCGTGAACGTGCGGCCGCGCGTCATGCTGGTTGCAGCGATCGCGGCGGCCCTTTGGGGCTGCACCGGCGGCGGGCGCGTGCTCGTTGCCGCTCTGGACTACCAGGCCATCGACCCACCCGCCGGAGCGCCGCCGCGCTTCGTCCCGCTCGATATGGATCGCTGCTTCTGGTGGACCGACGAGCACGGGCACATCTGGGTGGCGATGGAACGCGACCAGCCGCTGCTGCTCGGCACGGAATGGCGGTTCAAGTTCCGCCTTTCGCTGGCGCTCGGTGAGCCGCCCGCGGGTCGGGCCCGGGACTATGCCGTGGCCAAGCGCGAACTGCGGGCGACCGCGCGTGC
>JAGVEP010000267.1 GCA_020058145.1 Phycisphaerae bacterium
CGCTGCCGCTGCCGCGCAGCACGGTCACGCCGCCCAGCAGATCGCGCCGGTGCTCCGCGGTCACTGTTTCAGCGTCCGGCAGCCACAGATTGTGAACATGCTCGCCGTGGTCGACGCCTTCGAAGCAGTACACCACGGGGCCTCGCTCCAAAGCCACGCGCCCGGCATCCTCTTTGACCGCGGAATGTGCGACCACGCGCCTGACGGGCAGCGGAAATTCGATTTCAATCGCGTCTTCGGGTTGCCATGAACGACACAGGATAAGGTAGCCTTGCTCGAGCTTACCCTCCACCGCCTGGTGATTCACCAGTACCGTGATCTTGCTCGCGGCCGCTTCCGTGTACCGGTACAAATCGCTCGGCACCGGCCGGTCGCCGAGCCAGCCCGGCACGCGAATCCGCAGGTCAAACTCGGCCGTGTGCTCCGGCGCGATCCGCAGTTCCACCCGGCCTTCCCAGGGGTAGCGCGTCTTCTGCACCACGCGCACCGGCCCGGACGGCAGCGAAACGCGGCCCTCACCGCCGACAAAAAGATTGACATACAGCGCGTCGCCGCGCGTGGCGTAGACGTAGCCGGGCATCGAAGGCAGAAAACGCGCCACGTTCGTCGGGCAACAGGCGCAGTCGAACCACGGCTGCCGCTGGACGCCGCCGTACGACGCCAGCGGATTCGGGTAGAAAAACCGGTCCCCGCTCAAGCCGACGCCGGAGAGAAACCCATTGTACAGTACGCGCTCGAGCACATCGATATACTTCGCGTCGCCGTGCAGGAGGAACATGCGGTAATTCCACATGGCGTTGGCAATCGCCGCGCAGGTCTCGCAGTATGCGGAGGCATTCGGCAGCTCGTAGGCGTCGCCAAAAGCCTCGCCCGCGGCCCGCGCGCCGATGCCACCCGTAAGGTAAAGCCGCTTGGCGACCATGTTCTCCCAGATGCGGTCGATGGCGCGCACGTAAGCCGGGGCTCCGCTCAAGGCCGCCACGTCCGCCATGCCGCAGTACATGTAGCCGGCGCGCACGGCGTGCCCAACGGGCTGATCCTGCTCCGTTACGGGCAGATGGTCCTGAGAGTAGTCGCCATAGAGCTTGTGGCCCTCCGCACGACCGCGCTGCTCCAGGAAGAAGTGTGCCAAGTCCAGATACCGCCGGTCGCCGGTCAGACGGTAGAGCTTGCCCAGACCAATTTCCACCTCCTGGTGCCCCGGCGGGTCATGGCGTGCGCCCGGCCCGAATTCCCTGACAATCAAATCCGCCGATTTCAACGCGACAGCGAGCAGGGACCGCTTGCCGGTCGCCTGGTGGTGGGCGACGGCCGCTTCGTACAGATGCCCGATGTTGTAGAGCTCGTGACTCGCGGCTTCGTTGGACCAGCGCGTCGGTCCGCTGGCCTGCGGCGGATGGTCGGGATTCAGTGTTCTCGCCGTATAGAGATAGCCGTCCGGCTCCTGCGCGGCGGCGATCTTCACGATCAGCTCGTCGAGGTACTTGTCCAGTTCAGGGTCCGGCTGCAGCGCCAGCGTGTACGCTGCCCCTTCAAGCACCTTGAAGACGTCGGAGTCGTTGTAGTAGAGGCCGACAAATTCGCCCGGCATCAAACCGCCGGCTTTGGCAAAATTGTCGCTGCGCCCGGTCTCTTCACAGCGGCGAAAACAGTAGGGAATCGTGATCTTCCGGTTGGTTTCCAGCCGCGGTAGCCAGAACTCGTCCTGGATGTGCACCGCGGTGAAAGGCACCGGGGTAATCGCGTAGGTTGTCATATCCTCCGTACTCCCGGTCACCGCCCCCGTCCCCAGAAGCGACAGTAGCAGTATCCGGCGTACGGACCACATGGTGCTGGCATCCCGCCTTTCAGTACGAACGTGCCCCGATGCGCTCCTTCGCGTTCGACGCGTCAAACAGATCGTCCTTGATCAGAATCTTGTAAGGCACCTTGGCGCCGCCCACCGCCGCCTCCAGGGCGTCCAGCACGAGTGGTCCGAGCTGCGCGTTGCACTCGATGCTGGCGCTCAGTTTGCCCGCGATGATGGCCTCGAGCGCGGGCTTCGTCGCGTCGATCGAAACGACGAGGACATCCTTGCCCGGCTTCAAACCGGCGTCCTCAATTGCCTGGATGGCTCCGAAGGCCATGTCGTCGTTGTGGGCAAACACCGCCTGGATATTATTGCCTTCCGCCTTGAGGAAGGACTCCATCAGCTCTTTGCCCTTGGCGCGGCTGCCGTCGCCGGGCTGCGACTTGACGAGGATCATCGCGGAGTACTCTCCCACGATGACCTCCTCGAAGCCCTTATGGCGTTCGTATGCGGGTGTTGAGCCGACCGGCCCCTGCAACTCGGCGATGTTGCACTTGCCGCCCGTCTTTTCCGCCAGCCAGCGGGCAGCCATGCGGCCCTGTTCCGGAAATTCGGAGGAAACCAGTGTCCGCCAGAGCCCGCCCTCGGACACCGAGAATCCGCGATCCATGAGAAAGACCGGGATCCGGGCGGCCTTGGCTTCGCGCAGCACAGGTTCCCAGCCGGTCTCAACGCACGGCGCGAGAATGAGCGCATCGACCTTCTGCGCGATGAACCCACGCAGCGCCTTGACCTGGCTCTCCTGCTCCGGCGGCGTGGGGGCAATCCTGAGGTTGATCCCACGCGCCTCCGCTTCCGAGCGGATCGACTGCGTCTCAGCCGCACGCCAGAGACTCTCCGTCCCAATCTGGACGAAACCGGCGGTGATCGTCTTCTGGCCCGGCGGTCGTACGGGCTGCGACGCGGTCTGCGTCGTGGTCGGCTGTGAGGCCGCGGGCGCCGAACTCGTTGTCTGTCCTCGCGCCGTCAGCGGCGACCAGACCGCCGTCGTCATTAAGAGTGCCGTCAGGATTCCATTCCTTGCGCGCATCGAACAACACCTCCAACATGGACTGGGCCGTCGCGGCCGTTTACACCGCCGAAATCATATCATGCGCGACCTCGTGTCACTACACCGGCCCGCCCAGGGCGCGGATCGCCGCGCATAACGCGGCCACATCGCCCAGCCGTTCGCCGAGAGCCGCCGGTACGAGCCGGCAGGCGGCGACGGCGCCGGGCAGGGCTTC
>JAGVEP010000093.1 GCA_020058145.1 Phycisphaerae bacterium
ACGGCGCCAGCGAGTGCGTCCACGGCGCCAGCGAGTGCGTCCCCGGCGCCAGCGAGTGCGTCCGCGGCGCCAGCGAGTGCGTCCGCCTGGGCACGCTCGCTTGCGCTTCGCGTTCTGACCCGGAGGGAGGCGTTACCGCCCGCCGATCACCTTGCCAAGGCCGCCGAGAATGCTGCCTTCGTCGGTCTTCTTGCCGCGGACGCCGCCGGTGGCGTGAATGCGGTCCGCCAGGCGCGCGAACGGGAGCGATTGCAGCCAGACGTCGCCGGGCCCGGTGAGCGTGGCGAGGAAGACACCCTCGCCGCCGAAGAGCATGTTTTTGAGGCCGCCGACGAACCCGATGTCGTATTCGACGGACGGCTGGAAGGCGACGATGCAGCCCGTATCGACGCGGAGCGTGTCACCCGCCGCCAGACGGCGTTGATGAAACGTCCCCCCAGCATGGACGAACGCGATGCCGTCGCCGGTCAGACGCTCCAGAATGAAACCTTCCCCACCGAACAGGCCGGCCCCGATCCGCTTGGTGAAGGCGACGCCGATGCTGACGCCGCGGGCGGCACACAGAAACGAGTTCTTCTGGCACAGCAATTCACCGCCGAGCTGCGCCAGATCCATCGCGACGATCTTGCCCGGATAGGGCGCGGCGAAGGCGGCTTGCTGCTTGCCGGAGCCCTGGTTCGTGAAGGTGGTGATGAACAGCGACTCGCCCGTCAGGACGCGCTTGCCGGCCGCAAACACCTTGCCCAGCAGCCCCTGATCGGTCTTGCTGGGATCGCCGAACACGGTCTGCATGTGGATACCCGGCGTCATGTACATCATCGCCCCCGCGTCCGCGATCACCATTTCGTTGGGATCAAGCTCCACCTCGACGAACTGCATATCGTCGCCGACGATTTTGTAGTCAACTTCGTCGCTGCGGCGCTCCGCCGGCACCGGCGGACGAACCGCCGCGGCGTCCCCCGCACTCGAAAACTCTGGCATGCTCCGCGCCGCAACCCACGAGCTCAGGCCGGGCCCGAATACGAGGGTGTCACCCCCCTGCAATGTCGGTAGCTTCGCGAGCAGGTCCGGCAGTGTGAGCGGTCCGACGGGCTCCCCCGCGGCGACACAATACCATTCGGCCTTGGCCATAAACCACCTGTTAAGCGCGGAACGCGGCACCGGCTGGCACCGGCGGCTTGCGGGAGCGCCGGCTATGTGCCCGCGTATGGTGGACTCGGGCTATCCGTCTGGGCCCGCCATCCGACCCAGAAGCCGGCCGCTACTTGTCCTCAGGCAGAAACGAGTCCTCGCCGCCCGCCTCGGCGGGTTCTGCGGACGTGCCGGCCGCACCCGGCGACGCTTTCGGCGCACCGGACTTCGGAGTCTCCGCCAATGGTTCGAGCGGCGGCACCGGTGGCGCTCCGCTGGGTCGCCGGATGACCTGGTTGGTCCCGACGTTGTTTGTCCGCAGAATCCAGAGGTTTTCGGGGACGATGACGGTGTTCCCGTTGCCCCAGAATTCGACGCGATAGACGGCGGCGCCGTCTTCCGCCGTGACCGTGTTGTTGTCGCCGATGATGGAGAGCTTCGTGACGCGTGAGCCCGTCAGGATCGTGACGTTTTGGTTGTGGCCCTCGACGCCCAGATCGCCGAAGTATTTCTGGGCCGTCGTGATGCCCTTGCCCACACTGGGGTTGACCGCGCAGCCCGCCGCCGCCAGCCAGAGGCTCGCCACCAAACCGAACAGTGCCTTTTTCATTTCAGATCCTCGCTTCCATGCCTGAGTTTCCGTGTGTCTCGCCGCGCCAGCCAAGGCGGTCCACGAGGTTGGCGCAGTGTAGCGGTCCGGGGAGTGTCAAGCCAGCCCGGCGCTGGGTTCCGCCGAACCGGCAGGGCGGGTCTTACCTGCCGTCCGACCCGGCGGAAGCAGTCCGTAGGGTGGGCACTGCCCACCATTCGCGGCACGAGCGCCGTGACGGTGGGCGATGCCCACCCTCCTCATCCACCGCTCAGCAGCGCCACGAACGGGTCGATGTCGTCGAAGTTGACGCCGCCGTCGCCGTTGCAGTCGCCGTGCAAAACGTCGCAGTTCGGATACGCGGTTTCATACTCCAGCGGGTCGGACAGCCCCAATACGAAGGGGTTGATGTCGTCGAAGTTGACCACGCCGTCGCAGTTCAGGTCCCCCAAGGCTTCGCATTCGTCGGGTATGCGATTGCCGTTGAGGTCGCTGCTGGTACCGGCGGCGATATCGCAAACGTCGTAAATGCCGTTGCCGTTGCAGTCGCCGTAGAGCACGGCGTCGTACACAAAACGCGTGATGAAAGCGT
Source organism: Phycisphaerae bacterium (assembly GCA_020058145.1). Classification (GTDB taxonomy): domain Bacteria; phylum Planctomycetota; class Phycisphaerae; order UBA1845; family Fen-1342; genus JAGVEP01. The sequence continues at coordinate 2,313 of JAGVEP010000093.1, forward strand.
CTTCAGGGCACGCGTAAAAGCAGTGCGCACGGTGGTAATCCACTCCCGGACCGGGATCGAAATCGACCGTGCCCTGAAACGAACCGGTGAGCAGGATGTCGCCTCCCGGAGCTACGGTGATGTCGCGGATGCTGTCCCCGTCGACGCTGCCCCAGCTAAGCGTCCAACCATACTCCCCGTTTGCTTTGTAGTGCGCCAGGAAGAAATCAGCCGATCCGTTCGAGGTGTGCTCGTCAACCCCTGGGCCCGGGTCAAAGTCAATGGTAAAATACAGCGGCCCCACTAGAAAAGCGTCGCCGTTCCGGTCGACTGCGACTTTGCATGCGTTGTATGGATAATCCGGCACATTCGGGTCTCCCCACGTCTGCGCCCAGGCAAAGTCCCCATTGCTCAGGACTTTGCTGACGAACCGATCCACCGTTTCCCCTGAATGCAGGTCCTCACCCTCCCCTGGATCGAAGTCGACGTTGCCGCTGAAAGTCCCGAAAGTTACCACGTTGCCGCCGGGGTCAACGGCCATGCCCGTCATCTCATCGGCATAATGTCCGCCCCACGTACGAGTCCAGATGTAGGCGCCCGCGATCCCCAGCTTGACTATAAACGCGTCGAAGTTGCCGATTGAAGCATGTAAGTCGGTGCCGCCGGTCGGGTCAAAGTCGATAGTACCCTTGAATTGCCCCGCGATGATCACGTGCCCGTGCCCGTCGCAGGCCAGGCCCACGGGCTCGTCGTGCCACGCCGCGCCCCAAACCAACGTCGACACGTAAGTTCCATCGGCGCGATAATGACTCAGAAATACGTCGTAGTCACCGTTGGACGTGCGCTCATCCACTCCCGGACCAGGATCGAAATCGGCCGTGCCGCGAAACTCGCCCGCGACCCAAACGTCATCGTTCTCATCCACGCTGATGCGCCCGGCGAGATCGAGCAAAGGAGACCCAAACGTGCGCGTCCAGCCGTAAGAACCATCCGCGCTTAGACGCATAACATAGATGTCGTCCAACGCCGGTGCGGTATGCCAGTCCACGTCCGGTCCGGGGTCAAAATCCACCGTGCCCGAAAACCGGCCGACTAGATACACGTTGTCCTGGCTGTCGACCGCAATATCGCTCACGCCGCACAGATCTGGCGACGGAATGCCGACCGTCCGCGTCCAGGCGTAGGTTCCGTCGACGTGCAGCTTGGTCACGAAAAAGTCGTTGCCGAGCGCTGTGTGAATATCCTCGCCCGGCCCTGGGTCAAAATCGACCTCCTCATCAAAGGCACCAATCGCAAGTATATCGCCTTGGTGATCGACCACGATGCCATACGCGTAATCCACGCCGTAGCTCCCAAAGGCCGCGGTCCAACCGTAGGCCGGCGTCGGCACGCACTCGTCGGGCAGGCCATCGCCATTGCAGTCCTGGCTGGTGCCGTTGGCAATGTCGCAGGCGTCGAGCACACCATTGTGGTTGCAATCGTGCTCTTGCAGCTCGCATTCATCGGGAATGCCATTCTCATCGCAATCCGCGCTCGTGCCGTTGGCGATGTCCTCCGCGTCCAGCACGCCGTTCCCGTTGCAGTCATTCGGGCAATGCATGCCGTGCACGCCAAACCCGCGACAAATTTCGCCAAAATGCGGCGTGCCGTTACCGATGTTACCGTCATCATCGTCGAGCGTGAGAAAGTCGGCCGCAATTTGCGGGTCGATGTCCGGGCTCGGATGCAGCAGAATGCTATTGATCGTCAAATTGGCCAGGATTTGCCGGTAAGCACCCGGATGAGTAGCGGCCAATTCGTTGCGCGTCTCCCAGACACAACCGGAGAGGAGTTGTCCGCAGGCGTGGTCTTCGCCGATGCACGGGTATTGTAGAGCATTGACTGCCGTCCGCACGCCCTCCTCGCAATCACCGAAAAATCCATAACCCGTGACCGGGTCATCTGCGATCAGCAGTGCGACGGTATCGGCCATGCCCTCGTGGTACTGGCTCTCAGCCTGATTGCCCGCCACAGCGATCAGGTGGTGGCCATACTCATGATGCACGACACTGGCAAAAGCCGTGTTGGGACACCCGCCATTGGCCCGGTAGAAATTGATGGACGTGCCGTCGTAGAAGGCGTTGCAAGAGGAATTGATGTTCACGTTGACCGGGAATTCCGTCTGAGTACCGATCACCGGATAAGCGGGATTGACCGCGAGCGCGAAGTTCCGCACGATCGTGGCTTGCACGTAGCCGTTGACCTGGGCACGCGTGAATTCCGTATTGGCGGCATTGTGAACAAAAGTGACCGGGCCCGGCGGCACGACGGTTTGCGACAACGACTCCGGGTCGTGGGAAGGCTGCGTGTAATCGTGCACGCTGAAGTAGTGCCCGCGAACCGGTGACGTCACCGTCACCGGCGATGTGCCCCCATTGGGAATCACAAAATTGCCGCCGCCGTCCGTGTAAACACAGGTGCTGCCCTGGATACACACCAGGGCATCCACAAGAGGCATCGCGATCTCATCGGCACAGATGTCCGCCTTCGGAGGCGGCGTGGCCAGACCGCTCACAGCGCCGCGCACATCTTCGTGGATGATCTGGTTGTCCTGGTAGAGAACCCGCCCGGTCTCGGCCTCGGTGACGTACAACCACTTCTCATAGTCGCCCGTCTCCAATGCGCCGCGCTCGCCGACAAACGCGTAGGCAAGTGCCGGCACCGAAACAACGTCGGCCGCGCCGCCATAAATCACCAGTTTCGGTGCCGTAAAGCGCGCCATGCCGGTTTTGATTTGGATGGCTGCGTCGCACAGCAGCGGCGCCTGCTGCGGAGTGAACTCGCCGAGTGGCCGCAACGTGGAATTCACCCAAACCAGCGGGTAGCCCGGCGCATTGCGAACCAATAGCCGCAGTTCGGACCGGAACACCGGAATCCCGCCACGCTGCTGCAAATAGCGAAACAGCAGGAACTTGTACCGTCCGCTCTCCGGGACATACATCACCCGCTGTGCGGCAGCCACACCCTCCGAATTGTCCCAACAGCCCGCGCGCAGCTCGGCGGCAGGTACTCCAAACAGCATGGAATACGTCTGCTGAAACCCGGCCGCTGTGTCTGCTGGGGTGTCACCACGTGCGCAGGCACCGCCATAAAGCCGCTGCACGACGCCGTTGGGGGCGACGACGCTGACATCCGGGTAATCCCGTAATAACTGGCTCAGGAGCTCGCTGCGGCAAACCACGCCGCCAGCCGATGAGTAGCGGCCCCCGGCGGCCGCGCCGACAGTGCTCAGCACTGCCAGACCAAAGCCCAGTACGCTGGCTCGGAACACACGGTGCCGCGGAGCGTTTTCCGCACACGGCGTTGACCGGCCCCGCGCCTTTCTGCCTGCCGGGCAGCTCGCGAATGGTCTTCTCATGTCGAACTCCTTCAGGTGACGATGCGTGGAGTTGCCGCCCCGCCCAGCCGCGGCCCCACTACCGCGGAAACAGGTCCCGGGCGGGTGGCAATCCCCACGTAGTCATAGTACCGCCGAGACAGACAAAACGCCAAGGCAAAATCCGCCTCCACATTCGGCGTGGCCACCCAAAAAACACGGACGGCTATGCCGTCCGTGATCGTTACCTTGCGATTTTGTCGAGAAAAGGCAAAAACGGATCGCCGCGCGACGCGTCTACGCCTCCGCCCCGTCGTCGCCACGGCGCCACATGTCGCCCAGCCGATCGCCGGCGGATTCATCGCCCAGGCCGCCGCGGCGCTGCTTGCGCTTGCGGCCCTCGGCGCTCTCGTCTTCCGGCTCGACGGCCCACTCGGCACGTTTCTTCGACAGCCCGATCTTGCGCTCGATCGTGTCGACCCGCAGAATCTTGACGTCGACTTCCTGGCCGATCTGGACCTCGTCCTGCGGGTTCTCGACCTTGTGGTCGGCCAACTCGGAGACGTGCAGCAGACCTTCGAGCTCCGGCTCGAGCTCGACGAATACGCCGAAGTTGGTGATCTTCGTGACCTTGCCGCGGATGACCATGCCGGGCTGGTAGCGCTCGGGAACGGCCCGCAGCCACGGGTCTTCGGTCATTTGCTTGAGGCCGAGCCCGATCCGCATCTTCTCCTGATCGACGGAGAGGACGACGCAGCGGACGCGGTCGCCCTTCTTGACGACCTCGGACGGGTGGCTGACCTTCTTGGTCCAGCTCATGTCGGATATGTGCAGCAGGCCGTCGATGCCTTCTTCGATCTCGACGAACGCGCCGTAGTTGGTCAGGTTGCGGATCACGCCCTCGACGACCGTGCCCATCGGGTACTTCTGGGCCACCGTGGTCCACGGGTTGACCTCGGTCTGCTTCATGCCGAGCGAGATTTCCTGCTTGTCCTTGTCCACCTCGAGGACCACGACCTCGATCTGATCGCCGGGGTTGACGACCTCGGACGGGTGATTGATCCGGCGGGTCCAGCTCATCTCGGAGATGTGGACCAAGCCCTCGATGCCCGGCTCGAGCTTCACGAAGGCGCCGTAATTCATGATGTTGACGACTTCGCCGTGAATGTGCGCTCCGACGGCGTACCGCTCGGCGACGCGCTCCCACGGGTTCTCTTCCTTCTGCTTGAGACCCAGGGCGATTTTCTCGCGGTCGCGGTCGATCGCCAGGACCTTGATCTCGACCTCCTGGTCGACCTTGAGCATCTGGCTGGGGTGCTCGATGCGATCCCAGGACATGTCGGTGATGTGCAGCAAACCGTCGATGCCGCCCAGGTCCACGAACGCGCCGAAGTCGGCGATGTTCTTGACCAGTCCGGTGCGGAGTTGGCCGACCTCGATTTCGGACAGCAACCTGGCCTTGGCCCTGGCCCGCTCCTCCTCCACCAGCTTGCGGCGGGAAATGACGATATTCCGGCGCTCGGTGTCGATCTTGAGGATCTTGGCTTCGATTTCCTTGCCGATGAATTCGCCGACGTCGGCCGGCCGGCGGATGTCGACCTGCGACGCGGGCAGGAAAACCGGGACGCCGATGTCGACGAGCAGGCCGCCCTTGATTTTGCGCAAGACGCGGCCCTTGACGGTGTCACCTTCGTGGGTGGTTTCGACGATGCGCTGCCAATTGAGGATGCGGTCGGCCCGGCGTTTGGAAACGATGATCATGCCGGTCTCGTCGATGTCCTCGACGAGCACATCCACGTACTCACCGACCTTGACTTGGGCGGGATCGTCCCATTCATCGAGCGCGACGACGCCTTCGCTCTTGAGCCCGACATCGAGGACGACCTCGTTGCCGGTCACGGTGACGACGCGGGCCTTGAGGAGCGTATCGAATTCGATCCCAATGCCTGTCCGACCGCTGATCGCGGTGTCCATGACGTTGGTGCCGGTGGAGGTCTCGCCGAACGCGGCCCGCAATTCGGCCTCGATCTCCTGGTCAGACACTTCGATGTCTTTGAACGTGCGGGGGTCAATCATATCCTTGTCCTGCGCCGCGTCCGTACCAGCGGCGCCAACCCCATCCAGACCACCGAGGGAAAAAAAGGGGGCTTCGGGGGGAAAAGTAAGCGACACACACGGCTTCGCACCGGTACACCCGGTGCCGCCTGAAACCGAGACCCATTAGTCTATGGGCAGTCGGCCGTTGATGCAACGCCCCGCAGCGGTGCGATTCGACGAAAGCGCTCACGAGATGTTCACTTTGCGAGCAAACGCATACCCGTCACTGCCAGCAGCACCAGGAACACATACCGCAGCCAGCGTACCGGCAACTTGTGCGTCAGACCGGCACCGAGCCAACCGCCGAGCAGCGCTCCCGGTGCCAGCCACAGCGCCAACCACCAGGCGACGAGGTGCAGCGGCGGGTCACCGCCAAGATACGCCAGATCGATGCTCTGGCCGATCGACGTGGCCAGTGCCACGCCGATGATCATCACGGTTGAGGTCGCGATGGCGTAGCGCAGCCGAATGCCGAGCAGTAGCGACATCGCGGGCACCGCCCAAATTCCGCCGCCAACGCCGAGCAGGCCGGCGATACACCCTGTAGGCAGGCCGACGGTGAGCCCGATGAACGCCCTGCGGTGTGGCAGCGGACACTCAGCGCACAAATAGGGCTCCCCCCGGCGTGCGCGCCATTCCTGGAATACACCGATCAAAACGACGAGCTCCAGGAACGCACCGAAAATCTGTTTGAGCACTTGGGTGCGTTCCCCGGTGAGCTGCCCGCCGAGGAGAACGCCCGCGACCACGCCCAGTATCGCCGGCGGCAGAATCCCCGGCAGCAGCGCGTAAACGACGGCCTTCTGTCGCGCGTGGCGGATAGCGGCGGGGATGGAGAGGACGATTGCGGTCGTGATTGACGCCAGGTTGAAAGCGTGAAAGGAATCGCAGCCGTAGGCGTCGCCCAGCACGAAGGTCAGGGCGGGGATCATGACGATGCCGCCCCCGACGCCGAGCAACCCGCCCGCGACGCCGGCCAGCAGGCCGATGGCGAGCAAGGCGAGTTCTTGCGACCAGCCGAGCGCTGCGAGCATGGGGAGGATAGTAAACCACAGAGGCACAGAGGCACAGAGAAGAAGCGAGCGCCAGCGAGCGACCTTCAGAACACGAAGCGCCAGCGAGTGCGTGCGCCGGAACACGAAGCGCCAGCGAGTGCGTGCGCCGGAACACGAAGCGCCAGCGAGTGCGTGCGCCGGAACACGAAGCGCCAGCGAGTAAACCCACCCCCCCTCCCTCTCAGAGAAGGGACGGGGGAGGGTGCTGGCCGACGGCTGATGGCTGAGCTGCGAGCCCGGGATTCAAAACTCAGCACTCGCAACTTTGAACTGTCTTCTCTGTGCCTCTGGGGTGAACTCCGCTCTCATTTGCCTTCGCGCGCGGCCGGCGCCGATGTCGGCGATTGATTCATGACGGCGTTGAAAATTGTTGACAGCCGAATCAGGGCGTCGCGCTGCCCTGCGGCGAATTCCTTCTTCTGCTCCGCCTCGTGAACCCACCGTTTGAGCCGGTCGGAGAAGCGGTTGCGTCCTAGCATGGCCGTGGCGTCGGCCCACAAGGACCAATGGCGCGCGGTCGTCAGGCCGCCCTCTTTGGCGGCCAGGCGGAGAAGTTGTTCCTGCATGTAGTCGGAAACTCGTTCGGCAACGGGGGGATAGCGCGCCAGCAAGCAACGGTAGACAATCAGCAGCCGAGTCGTCAGGTCCGCGCAAACTGCCGGGTGGCCGAACTCGCCCAGGGCGGTTGCGGAAGCCTCGCGTACCGCCCGCGCGAAGAGCGCGCGGTCGCGCGGCGGGTCTCGCAACAGTGCGGTCAAGGCCGCCACCGCGCGCTCGTAGCGCGCGTTGCGGAACTCGGCCGGTATTGAGTTTTGGCTACGCAGATCCTCTGCATACAGAGCAAATTCCGCACCCCAATGCTGTTCGCAAGCGCGGGACACGACCCCGCGTAGCACCTCGCTGTCGATGGCCTCGGCCCAGTTGAACGCGTCGGTCAAGAGCGCTTCGACCTGCGCCTGCGCCTCGGGGTCATCAAACCCAACATGGTCCAAGGCGGTCGCGGTTCGCGCTTCAATTCCCGACCCATCCTGGCCGCCGCCGGCCCGGACGTACTCCAGAAGTCCAGCTATCAGTCGCTGCCGAGCGCTGTCGGGCACCCGGTCCTCCGGCCAGCGCGCGACCGCATCGATTTGCATCACAATGTAGTTCTGCATACCCATATTCAAAGGAGGGTAGCCGTTGTCGACCCACAGCTCATCGATGAGCCGGTCCGCCAGCGCCTCGTCGAAAACAACGTTGTCGCCGCAATATTCTTCGGCAATAGTGCTCATGCGGCTCTGGGCTATCTTCAGCAGCCCTGCGGTCTCGGGCCGTTCGCTCAGAGGTATTTGCCGCTCAGGCTCCGCGTCCATGGCATCCCACTCTGCTTTCGTTCGCGGCCAAACGTCACCCGGAGGTAAGGCGCCGCGGGACTGAGTGAGGGAGACCGGCGCAAGCAGTGCAAGGGTCATCAAACCAAGCACGTATCGCATCGTCGTCGCCTCAGTGTGTTTGAGTTATTCGGAAAGCTGCGCCGAAGGGCACCAATGGCTGTCCCGGGTTCTTACGAATCGCGCGGACCCGCCATCGGAACACGACCCGCGCGAGGCGGGCCACGCCACGGACTGGCGTCTGAGCGGCGTCCGGGGTTCGGATAGCGGCACACCGCCAACGCTCGACGACACACTGGCACTATGGCGTTGACGGCAGTTTGGAGCCTGTCGCGCGGACCGGGAGGCCTCTTAGTTGCCACCGGGCGGCGGTGGCGGCGGAGGCGCCGGCCAGATGACCTGCGCGCAATGTCCCAGGCATGCGTCCAGGGCCGTCCGCTTACTTGAGAAGTTCATGCAGCACTGGGTACAGGCCGTTGCGGTATCGCACTTGGCAGCACAAGCGTTGATGCAGTTGTTGGGAGCCGCGCAGGTCGCGCCGCTCAGTTCGCTCTGCTGGCATTCGATGTAGATCGCTAGCGCCGTGGTTGCCGTGAACAGCACGACTCCGGCAACGAGCAACAACAGAAGATGGTTACGACGATGTGTCACTGGGGGGTCCTCGCTGAAATGGTGCCACCGCCTAGCTAAACGCTGTCCTCATGGACAGGTCGGACTGACGGCCCCGCGGCCCGTTCCGGCTGGAGCACCAGCACCTGTGACCAATATTGCTCCGGATTCCCAGGTTGTCAAGTCCCCTAGGAAGAAAACCGCGTTACATTTTGTTAGCATCGCCGTTCGTCGGCACTATCACCTCGTACGTGGGCCTTGGCCGCACCGCGTCGGCGCATGGACGGAAAATCCCGGTCGATGGACCAGGCGCTCTCGTCGCTGGACGGAGAATGTCGCCCAGCGGACCGAAACGAGCGCTATGGGGCCGTTTGGCCTTGGCGGCCCTGTTTTAGAGGAAGTGCGTCGCTACCCGTTCCCTGTTCCCTGTTCCCCGTTCCCTATTCCGTATTCCCGGTTCCCTCGGCGTCGGCCGTGAGAAGCCGACGCCGCGGCGCAACCGCTTATAATGCGGCGATGTCCGTTCCGCGGCCGGGTTCTCCGCCCAAAAAACCGTGCTCGCCCGCCTCGCCCGGCTACTGGCGGCTGTTGGGACCCATGCTCGTGGTCGTCGCGGGAGCTCTGGCGTACGCCAACAGCTTCCACGGCGTTTTCCTGTATGACGATCCGCCTTCAATCGTGGACAATCCCCCCCTGCGGACACTGTGGCCGACCTGGCCGGAAATGTGGGCCAAGAAAGACACGACCTTTGCGGGACGGCCCGTGGCGGCGTTCACCTTCGCCTTGAACTACGCCATCAGCGGGTTCGATGCCTGGAGCTACCACCTTCTCAACATTGCGATTCACGTCCTGTGCGGGCTGGCGCTGTGGGGGCTGCTGCGGCGAACGATGGAGGGTGTGGCGTCTGCCCCCGACGGGGAACGCGGGACCCCGGACCGCGCGCCAATTCCACGTCGGCCACGGGGGGCCGACGCTACTTCGCCGCGGGGGGCTGACGCTACTGGTCCTCTACGGCCGACGAGGACGTCGGCCGCTACGGGCCGGCCGACACGGGGGTCGGCCGCTACGGGAGGTGCCGGCGCGGCACTGGCCATAACGCTGCTCTGGCTCGTCCACCCGCTACAAACCGAGAGCGTGACGTACATCAGCACGCGCACCGAGTCGCTGATGTCGCTTTTCCTGCTGCTGACGTTGTATTGCGTCCTCCGCAGCACCACTTCGACTCGCGGCCGATGGTGGTTCGTCCTCGCCGTCGCCTGCTGCGCGCTCGGCATGGGCAGCAAGGAAGTGATGGTCGTCGCGCCGCTCTTGGTGCTGCTCTATGACCGCACGTTTCTGGCCGGCTCTTTTGCCGCGGCCCTGCGTCGGCGGGTGTGGTTGTACGTCGGTTTGGCGGCTACCTGGCTGCTTCTGGCGGGTCTGCTCGCGCTGCAACCGCGCGCGAAATCTGTCGGGTTTCATCACGCCGACATCAAATGGTGGGAATACGCGCTGACGCAGTTCGGCGTGCTCGTCCACTACCTGCGGCTGAGCGTCTGGCCGCGTCCGCTGATTTTCTGCTACGACTCGTGGCCGGTGGCGCGCTCGTTTTTTGCGGTATGGCCGCAAGCGGTACTGATCACCGCGCTGGCGGTCGGTACGCTGTGGGCCCTCTGGCGCCGGCCGTGGCTGGGGTTTCTCGGGGCGTGGTTCTTTCTGATTCTCGCGCCATCCTCGAGCGTCGTCCCCATCGTTACCGAGGTCGCTGCGGAACGACGGATGTACTTGCCGCTCGCCGCCGTAATTCTGCTCGTCGTGCTCGGGGCTGCACGCTGGCTGCTGTGCGGGCGTCCGCGCTGGATCGGCGTCGGTCTCACGATTGTGCTGATTGTGGCATGCACGGGCGGCACGCTGCAGCGCAACCGAGTCTATAACAGCGTGGAAACCGCTTGGCGCGACGTGCTACGCACCTATCCCGACAGTCCGGGCGCCCACCTCTCGCTCGCGACCGAGTTCTACATGCAAGGCCGCACCGACGCAGGCATCGCCATCCTCGAAGCGCTGCTCAAACGCGATCCGGGCGTGTGGGAGGCGCACTACGGTCTCGGCCACGGCTATCGGAGCAAGGACGACTTCCCCAGGGCGGCCGAGCACTACGGTCGCGCGGTGCGCATCGACCCCAACGACTGCCGCGCGCGGACCAACTACGGCGGCCTGCTGCTAATCCTCGGGAAACCCGCGGAAGCAGAAACGCAACTCGTCGAATCGCTGCGGCTCAAGCCGGACCAGCCGTTCGCACTGTTCCATCTCGGCCGTACGTACGAAACCGAACACCGCTTGGACGACGCCGCGCAAGCTTACAGGCGCTGGCTGAAGCTCGATCCAAACACGGCGATGGCGCACGCCCGGCTGGGGATTGTGCTAGCGGCCCAGGGGCGAACCGCCGACGCTACCCAGCACCTGGAACAGGCGCTACGGCTTCAATCCGACCTCACGGAGGCACAGGACGCCCTGGCGCGACTCCGCAGACCGTAGGGTGGGCATTGCCCACCGCCTGGACGACCGCCGCGCGGGCCCGCTTTCGCCACCGCGCCATCCCAGCACAGGGGTCTTATGGCAGGCACCGCACGTGGTCGTCGTCACGTTCGTTCGCGGGTATTCCATCGGCGTGTGGTCCATCTCGTGACAACGAATGTAGCAATTGCCGCTGGTCTGCGGGCCGTTGAGCCAGAACGCGGTGCCGCCGTCTTTCCCGTCGATGAACTCCGTGCCGTAGCCGCCGTGGCGAACGGGATAATCCAAGTCAATCAGTCCCGGCTCGCCCGCGTCGAAACCGCGGTGTACATCATGGCAGTGGATGCACGGAGCCTGGCCCCAGTTCACGTGTACTTCATGGTTCCCATCGAAGGCATTGGCCTGCACCATGATCCGTTCTTCGACGTGGCACTGCCAGCAGGCCGCGTAATCAGAACCGCCGGGTGTGTAAGGATTGCTATCCGCCACGACGTAATTCTGGCGCAGCAGCGCTGGTTGGGTTGAGCCGTGCCAGGCGTGGCAGTGCCGGCAACTGGACGGCCCCAGTTCCGTGCTGTGGGTCGTGCCGACAAACGCCGCCTTGTTGTACCCCGTGCCCGGCGCGGTCGGCGGGAACGTGACACTTGCCGGCGGCGATCCATCATGACAGGTCAGACAGAAGGCTTCGTCCGTGCCGGCCCAGGCGGCGCCGGAGTCGGGGTCAATCAAGCGTGTGCTGTCGCTGGCCACGTGCGGGTCGTGGCAGTTCTTGCACTCCACCTTCGAGCCGTCGGTCTGCTCGAGCGCGCTGACCTTGTGGTGGCTCGGCTGTGCAAACTGCGACTGGATGTCGCCCGCCGGCCCGTTCGGTCCATGGCAGGAATAGCACAGACCCTCTTCCTGGCGCAGCGGGTCGCCGGGCACGGGGGGCTGATTCGCGTCCCAGGGAGCCAGGAGATGCGTTTTGACCGAGCCGTGCCCGGTGCTGTGACATCCGAAGGTCTCGCCGTCGCCCATGCACGTCATCTGAGCGACCTTGTGCGTCGACGCCGCCCAGGATGTCGCGTTCGCGATCGGCGGCATCAGGCCGTCGGAAAACGGCGCCGCACCGCCCGCCCCATCGCTGTCGTGGCAAGCCAGGCAGAACGGTTCGAGCTTCCGGGCCTCGGTTGCATTGCTGCGCGGGTCGCCGTCGAGCGTGACCACCGTGGTCGCGTTGTTGGGATCGTCCACGTTGCGCAGACGCACGTGGCCAAGCTGGTGCGCGCTCATCTCGTGGCAAACGCGGCAGTCCGCGTCGGTCACGCTGCCCGCGACGTGGTGCGACGCCAGACCGAATTCGCTGACCATCGCGCGCCGGCTTCCCTGCGGCGTGCTGTGGCAGCCCACGCAAGAGGTTCCGCCGACCGGTATGAAGCCGTTGCCGTGCGGGTGGCACGTCGTGCAGTCGGCACCATCGTGGTGCGCCGTGCCATTGCCGTTATACGTGTGGTAAGGCGTGTCCGTGTGGCACACCTGGCAAATGCCGTCATTTGCACCGACGCCGTCGTCGAAACTCCCCGGTCCGGTGCGAGCCGTGAAGACGACCGGAAAATCCTGGTTGAGCGTCTGATTGTGTACTTGACTCAGGACCAAAGACAGGTTCCCGTTGTTCGGGTCGTGCGGATTGTGGCATTCCGTGCAGGCTGGGGTCCAACTTTCCCCAGTCGTGTGAATGGTCGGAGCATTCGCGCCGCCGTGGCAGGTCTGGCAGAACGGTACAAGCTGATTGGGGTCACCATTCACGGCGAACGCGGACGACTGGCTGTTGGGGTCATCCCAGAGCCGCACTGCGCCGGCCTGGTGCTGGCTCAGGTCATGGCATTGCACGCAGTCCGCATCGGTCAGTACGCCGCCCGCGAGGTGGTGCCCGCCGCTGCCATCGGCGTTGACGATTTTTGGCCGCGGGCCCTGCGACGTGCTGTGGCAGCCCACGCACGAAGTTCCGCCCGGCGGTACGAAACCGTTGCCGTGCGGGTGGCACGTCGTGCAGTCCGCGCCCGCGTGGTGCAGGCTGCCGCCGCCATCCGCGCGGTGATACCGGGTTGTGGTATGGCAAATCTGGCAGATGCCATCGTTGGCCCCGGTCCCGTCGTCGAAGCTCCCCGGTCCCGTGGCCGCACGGAAGACCACCGGTAAATCCGTGTTCAACGTCTGGTTTTGCACGCTGTTCGCGACCAGCGCGCGGTTTGTGCTCGCGGGGTTGTGCAATTCGTGGCACTCGGTGCAAGCGGGTGTCCAGCCGGTCCCAGTGGTGTGTACCGCGGGATGATCGGCGCCGCTGTGGCAGCCCTGGCAGAGCTGGACGAGCTGCGCGGGGTCGCCGTTCACCGCGAAGGCTGATGTGCGGGTGCTCGGGTCATTCCAAAGCCGGACTGTGCCCGCTTGGTGCTGGCTTGTGTCATGACACCGAATGCAATCGGCATCCGTCAGCGCGCTGCCCGCGAGGTGGTGTCCGCCGGTCCCATCCGCATTCACCACCTTGCCCCGCGGTCCCCGGGGTGAGCTATGGCAGGCCACGCACGAAGTTCCGCCGGCCGGCACAAATCCGTTGATGTGCTCGTGGCAGCTCGTGCAGTCCTCCGCATCATGGTGCGGGCTGCCGCTGCCGTCGGCGCGGTGATAGCGGGTCGTCGTATGGCAAATCTGGCAGATGCCGTCGTTGGCTCCGGTTCCGTCCTCGAAGCTCCCCGGTCCGGTGCGGGCCGCGAACACTACGGCCGCGTCGCTGTTTAGCGTGCGGTTGTGCACTTTTTGCAGGACCAGCGACAGGTTTTGCGTCGCCGGGCTGTGTACCGCGTGGCACTCCGTGCAGACCGGCTGCCACGTGCCGCCCGTGCTATGGATTAGCGGATGGCGACCGCCGCCGTGACAGCCGAGGCAAAACGTTGCGAGTCGCTGCGCATCGCCGTCCGACACAAAGGCCGAGGTGTGCGCGACCGGATCACTCCACAGGCGAACGGCGCCGCCGGCATGGGCGCTGACGTCGTGGCAGGTCAAGCATTCGTAATCGGAGGCCACCTGCGCATGCCGCCAGTGCGCCGGCTTATGGTCCTTGGAGACCGCGGCCGCGCGGCCCTTGACCGGCGCATTGTGGCAGGAGGCGCACTGCGACAACGCTGCGGGTTCCTGCACTCCCGGCGGCGCGTTCGCGTCTCCGTTATTAGCGGTGCCCGGCCCGCCGTTTCCTCCGTCGGGCGCGGTGTTTCCGGGAGGTGTCGCGCTGCTGTCTGGAACGGTGGACCGCCCGCTGTCATCCGTTCGCGGCGGCTCAAAGCAGGACACCAAGGCCAGCACAGCGAGACCGAACAGGGCGAGTTGACTGACGCTCAGCAGCCTGAGCCCCGCAAACGGTGGTTGCCCTTGCATCATACACCTCAGACTGGTACCTCTGACGTTCCAGAACGGCATTCGATTCGTACTCGCCCTAGAGATCGGCCATGGTCCAGGATCGACTCGGAAACAGTGTGGTTCGTAAACCTCCGCGTCACTCCGCCGCGGCCACGCGAGCGCAGCCGACCCCGCGCGCTGGCGCGCGCGGGGCCGGCCCGGTCTCTCTCACCTCTCGCGTTCAGTTCGCATCTTCACATCACAAGCCGGACAGCAAGGCCACGAAGGCGTTGATGTCGTCAAAATCCACGAATCCGTCGCCGTTGCAGTCACCGTGTCGTATGTTACATCCAGGATAGGCGGCCTCATACCCGCCCGGATCGCTGAGCGCCTGCACGAAGGGGTTGATGTCGCCAAAATCGACCACCCCATCGCAGTTCAGATCACCCGGCCCGGCCGCGTGGCAGTCCGGATCGGCTTGATCGTAGAAATCATCCCCGTCGTTGTCCTGACCCTCGGTGTCGCCGACGCTCCAATTCTCCTTGTAGTTGGGCGCCGAGTTGCAGGCATCGTCGGCGTGCGTATCGGCCGTGCCGTAGTACCGCGGCGCGATACCCTCCGGCAGCGGCAGAGGATCGTCCGTATGGCACCCGGCACACTCCGTGACATTGTGCGCGGCATGGTGCTTCCGCATACCAGCACCTTTGTATCCGATGGCGGCCCCATAGTTTTCGCCGTGGCACCCCAGGCAGCCGATCCCCGGGTTGTTCGCCGTGCCCGCGGAGCTGGCCATGTAGACCGGCGTGTACCCGGACGACACATGGCACAGGTTGCACGCCGTGGCCATGTACGACGACGAACGGTGCATGGTGTGTTTATTGTTGCTGGGGAAGATGGTCCCCTTCGGCGACGTCCCGCTTTGGAACGTCCCGTGGCAGTCGTTGCACCCGGCGCTGTACGTCTCGTACGCCAGGGCCTGCCCGGACCCACTCAGCATCAGGACCAGGGTCAGCGCGACGCCCGCGGCCAACATCCAACTGGCCGGACAATAATTCTTACTTGTACTACGCCACATCTGCTTCACTCCTTAACCGATTAAGCGACTATCACAACAAGAACGAACACATCCGTACTTAGTGCGAAACCTAAACTTCTTCCTCCGAGATTGGCTTTCTATCCCCGCCTTACAACCACGCCTACCGCTCGCCGAGAGGTCGAAGTACGCCGAACGGCGACGACGAATTGTGCGTGTGCGCCAACGAGAAACTCCTATTCGGTTCGCCGTATAGAGCGGTTGATCGGCATCATAGGCTGGGTCGTAGCATTTGTGCAACAGGATTCTCGCCGCGCACGGGATTATTATGGCAAGTTCCACGCCAATCAGTACTGTGTGCATCCCGTTATTCGCGACCGGGTTGAGGCCCAATGTGCCCGGGCCACGAGACGCTGGTACCGACCAGGGGCAATGGTTCTATGGCTGGATGCGCATCCGAATGCTTTATAAATAAATCATGTGTATTGCATGCATAGCCCCCGCGCCGACCGGTTACGCGCTCTGCACCGCCTGCCAGAGCAGTTCAGCGATGTCGAGTTGCGTGACTTGGTCGTGCCCCTGATCCACCAGCCCGTCGGTCAGCATCGTCTTGCAGAACGGACACGCCGTCGCGATCGTGCTCTCTTTGCCGCCGGGCGGGAGGACCGTCAGGAGCTGCTGCACGCGGGTGTGGTTGACCCGCGCGTGGCCGGCCTCTTCCTCTTTCCACATCTGCGCCCCGCCCGCGCCGCAGCACATGCCGCGGTCGCGCGTCTGCTCGACTTCGACGAGCCGGAC
>JAGVEP010000130.1 GCA_020058145.1 Phycisphaerae bacterium
AACCGCAGCGGCAGCCCGCGCCGCCGCGCGCCGCCCAGCATCTGCAGCGCGCAGGCAGCTTCGTTGCAGATGACGAGGCGGGCGCCGGTCGCCGCGAGCTCGTCGAGCTTGTCGTTGAGCATTGCCCCGCTCAGTTCGGGGAATTCGACCGCGAACAGGCCGCCGAAGCCGCAGCACAGGTCGGCGTGCTGCGGGATGCGTAGGTCGTGGCCACCTGGACCGGACAGCCAGCCCCGCAGGTCGGCGAGACTGTACATTTCGCGGGCGTGGCAGGGATAGTGAAACGTGACCGGCTCATCGAACTTCAAGTGCGCAGCGAAATCGACGTGCAGCACGTCCCGCAGGAACGTCAGGACTTCGTGCGTGCGATCGCCGAGCTGTCGCGCGGCGGCCTGGGCCGCCGGGTCGTCGCCGAACAGTTCGGGACCGTGGTGTTTCACGAGTGTCGCGCACGAAGCGGACGGCGTGACAACGTATTGATAGTCCGCGAAAACGCGCCCCATGCGTCGCACGAGACACGCGGCCTCGGCCTGAAAGCCGCTGTTGTAAGCCGGTTGGCCGCAACAGGTTTGTTCGGCGGGGAAATGCACGCGGCAGCCGAAATGCCGGAGGACACGGACAACGGCTTCGCCCACGCGGGGAAAAAACGTGTCCGTCAGACAGGTGATAAAAAGAGCGACATCCATCGTGGCTCGGTCCCGTACGGACGGAGCGCGCGAGTTACTGGGTCGTCGTGGAGCGCACAAACGGGTCGTCGGCGCAAAACGGCGGGTACGTACAGGCTGGATCAACTTTCGGATCGGCGCCCGGACCCTGGTAATTCGATGAGATAAAGCGGTACTCGACCGGGTCACAATTCAGAATCGTCCCGCAGGGGTTGAGTTTCGCGATGTAGCTGCCCAGGCTGCTGCACCCGCCTAATTGAAAACACGTACCGGCGGCGATGAGCCACCCCAGCGTCAGCAATGAACGATGGTGGTTACGCATGGCAATACCTCGGGGGCTACTGTGTGGTGGTTGTGGCCGGGCAATCCGTCAGCAACGCTATCGGTTGGCATAGGTCGATGAAGGACCCACCCTGGCAGTTCAGGACGGCGCAAAAATCAAAGGCGCTCAGGGCCTGTGCCACGCCGTAGTTCGCACAGCCATGCGGCAGATATTGAAAGACCGTCCCGGCGCTGAGCGCGAGGGCTGCGGCCAACAGCTTCCGCTTCCAAGCGTTCGACATCGCTGCTACTCCCAACTGCGGTCTCACCCGCTTGTGAGACCAGCGAAGTATAAGGACTTCGTGCGAGTCCGGGCAAGGGGCCGGCGCCACGCGTCCGAAAAATGCCGGCCACGCGTATCAGCGGAACAGCCGTGCGATCTGCTCGGCTGTAACCGGGGTCGCGATCCCCCGCTGGGTGACGATTCCGGTGATCAACTCGGCCGGCGTCACGTCAAAGGCGGGGTTGTAACACTGTACCGTCGGCGGGGCGACCGGTTGGTCGAGCACGCGGCGGATTTCGTCCGCACCGCGCTCTTCAATCGGAATCCCGGCGCCGCTCGCGAGCGCGCGGTCAAACGTGCTCAAAGGGGCGGCGACGTAGAACGGGATGTCATGCCGGCGGGCCGCGAGCGCCACGCCATACGTACCGATCTTGTTGGCGGTGTCGCCGTTCGCCGCGATGCGGTCCGCCCCCACCACCACGAGCTGCACGCGCCCGCTCTGCAGCAGGCTCGCCGCGGCCCCGTCGCACAGCAGGGTAACGTCCAGGCCCGCCGTGGTCAGCTCGAAGGCCGTCAGCCGCGCCCCCTGGAGCAGCGGCCGGGTCTCATCGACGAAAACGTGGAAGCGGAGTCCCCGCTGGTGCGCGATGTAGAGCAGCGCGAGCGCCGTACCGTACGCGACGGTCGCCAGAGCCCCGGCGTTGCAGTGCGTCAGTACGCCGCCGCCTTCGGGCACCAGGTGCGCGCCGGCTTCGCCGATCAGCCGGCATGTTTCGGCATCCTCGACGGCGAGCGCGTGAGCTGCGAGGAGCATGGCCTCCCAGGTGTTGCCGCCCGTCCGCGTACACTGCTCCGCGGCCTCAGTGACACGCTGCAAAGCCCACGCGAGATTCACCGCGGTGGGACGGCACGTCCGCAGATACGCACCGACTTCACGCACCTTCGCCAGGAATGCGTCCGCGGGCACGGCGCGAAACGGCCGCGTCCCCAGGCATAGCCCGTACGCAGCGGCGACGCCGATCGCCGGTGCGCCACGCACCCGCAACATCCGAATGGCCTCCCAAGTGTCCTCCACGGTGCGACAGTCGCGAATTTCAATGCGCAACGGGAGCTGCGTCTGGTCGAGAATACGCAGCACGCCGTCCGCACCCCCTACCCATTCCAGCGTGGCCGGCAGTGCGCTCAGCGGCCCGCGGAAAATCGCGGGAGCCTGTAATGATAGTGTCTTCGTCATAGGTGGAGTGTTTTACCCGACCGCCGTGCGCAGCGGAACGCCCCCAACGCCCCGCCGAGAGGGATGGGAGCTTTCAGACGGGGCTTAAGCCGATGGTGGGACTTGAACCCACAACCCCGGCTTTACGAAAGCCGTGCTCTACCATTGAGCTACATCGGCGAGTCGGCCGCGAGCGGCCCGTGCGTCGCAGCTTAGGGGCAAGCGCCGCGCCGATCAAGAGGCCGCGATTTGCGCCATGTCCTTGCGTCGGCTGATCCGGACGCGCTCACGCATCGCCACCGTGCGCGGCACATATCGACGCGTCGGTACGTGCTTCATCGGCCGGTGACGCGCGAGCGTTGTGTTGCCCGCGGGCCCCGCACGGCACAATTCGGACGCGGGCGTGTGCGAATTCCCCCAGCACTGCGGGAGAACCGCGCAACCGCGTGCGTCGCGCGGCGTGAGACTCACGATTCTGGACAAATAGAGCGTAAACCTCTGGACGGCGCGCCGCGTGCAATGTATAATTAACAACGGAAAACGGAGCAGGCAACAACGCGACGGCCTCCCCCCTCCCTTCGGCCCGAACACCCCGGTCGTCGCAGCCTGCTCCGCTTCTTTTTTGCGCGTTTTCAGGGCGAAGGCATGCCCTACCAATTCAGTGAGAGAATCTGGGACAGCCGGGGTTGCAGCATGGCGCCAACTAGCCCGATAATCAGCTTGCGTGGACACTGCTGAGCCACACAACCCGAATTGGATCGTTCTCGCCCAGCGGATCCACACGCTCGGTGGGCGGTCACTCAGGGACGGTGCGATCGCGATCAGCGATGGACGAATCGGCGCGCTTGGCACTCCTCGCGCGTTGCTCCGCGCTCGCAGCCGCGATACCCGCGTTTGCGATCTCGGCGCAGCGGTGCTGACACCGGGCTTGGTGGACTGCCACACCCATCTGTTGTATTGGGCTCTCAGCCGCAACTTGATAATCGATGTATCATTGCTGCCAACACTCAACGCGGTGTTGCAACGAATCCACACACACGCCCGGAAGATGCGGCTCGGCGACTGGGTTGTGGCGCGCGGGTTTGAACACAACCGCTGGACCGGCGGGTTACCGTGCGCCGCCGATCTCGATCGCGCCGTAGCGGACCGTCCGGCGTTGGTTCGCAGCCGAGATGGGCACACCGTCTGGCTGAACAGCGCGGGGCTGCAACGCGCGGGAGTTCGCGCGTCTACGCCGGACCCGCCGGGCGGACGCTATCTGCGCGACGCACACGGGCGACCGACCGGGATCGTGCAGGAAACCGCCATCGATGCGCTGCCCGATCCGCTGCGTGAACTGGCACAACGCACCGATGTGGTCGCGCTGGGCATCATCGATCGCGCCCTGCGCAATGCCTATTGCGAGGCGTGGGCACACGGCATCGTCGGCGTGCATTCCATGGACGACGGACCGTCACTCTATCACCTCGGCCGCCAGCGCGAGCAGGGTTCACTGGGGGTGCGCGTGGTACACGCGGTTCAACGGCGTGACCTGGGTGCGGCACGCGCCATCGGCCTGCGCAGCGGCTGCGGCGACGAATGGCTGCGGGTCGGCGGCGTCAAGATATTCGCGGACGGAGCGCTCGGTTCGCAGACCGCCTACATGCTGAAACCGTATCCGGGGCGCGGCGGCTTCTGCGGTATGCCGACACTCGCTGAGGAGGAATTGCACGCGACGGTGCGCGATGCCGCGCAGCACGGCTGGGCTGTGTGGATTCACGCGATTGGAGATCGGGCGGTGCGCGAGGCAATTCAGGCGATCAGCGCGGTGCGGAACAAGTCGGGACCAGCATTGCCGCACCGCATTGAGCACGCGCAATGCGTTCGCCCGGTCGACATACGGCGCATGGCGCGCGCCGGAATCATCGCCTCGGTGCAGCCGTGTCACATTCTGGGGGACATTCCGAACGCCGACCGGTATTGGCCACGGGCGCGGCACGCTGCGTTTCCACTGAGGCGCATGCTGGATGCGGGCATAACTCTCGCCGCGGGTTCGGATGTGCCGATCGAAACGCTTGATCCCCGGCGAAGTCTGTTCGCCGCGACACAGCGAACGGATGAACAGGGGCAGCCGCGTGGCGGCTGGTTCCCCGCACAGCGGATTACCGCGCTGGAGGCTCTGCGTGCCTTCACGCTGGGGGCGGCGGAGTCTATCGCCGGGCTGAATGGGCCAGGGACCCTCGTGCCGGGCGCGCCCGCCGACCTGACGATCTGGGACGCGGACCCGCTGGCCACACCGCCCGAGCAACTCTTGGAAATTGGGATACGGGGGTGTATGGTGGGTGGGCGGCTGCACCTCACCGACCCCGCGGCGTAAACGCCGAGCGGCCTCCGCGTCGGGACTTACGGCTCAATCTGGCGGATATGCGCATGACGGCAAGCTATGCGGTCGGAATCGATTTGGGGGGGACGAACATCAAGGGCGGCGTCTGCACGCCGGACGGGCAATTGCGATTCCGACGTTCCATCGACACGCAGGCGGCCGGCGGGGTGGCGCATGTGCTGGGCCGCATGGCCGAGCTGGTTGATGACCTGGTGCGCGACGCGCAACTGACGAAAACGGAGCTCGCGGGGGTGGGAGTCGGCGCGCCCGGGCCGATGTCGCACGCGGCCGGCGTCGTCCATAACGCCCCGAACCTGCCCGGGTGGGTCAACGTCCCGTTGCGCGAGCAGTTCAGCGCCATGATCGGCTTGCCAGTCGTATTGGAAAACGATGCGAATGCAGCGGCCTT
This sequence comes from Phycisphaerae bacterium, assembly GCA_020058145.1. GTDB lineage: Bacteria > Planctomycetota > Phycisphaerae > UBA1845 > Fen-1342 > JAGVEP01. The sequence goes on from JAGVEP010000130.1 coordinate 5,194, forward strand.
CGGCGAGTACGTCGCGGGAGCCGGTCGCGAGGTGCACAGCCTCGTGATGCTGACGCTGGGGACCGGCATCGGCGGGGGCATCGTCCTGGCGGGGAAGCTGTGGCGCGGCCACTTCGACAACGCCGGTGAAATTGGGCATTTGGTCACTGTTCCGGACGGGCGCGCGTGTCCCTGCGGGCAGCGCGGCTGTCTGGAGCGCTATGCCTCGGCCAGCGCGGTCGCCGAACGCCTGTGCGAGGCTGTGCGGGCGGGCGAAAGTTCGACCCTGAAAGCGAAAGTGCTCGCCAACGAGGCTTTCGATGCCCGACATGTACTGGCCGCCGCCGACGCAGGCGACGCACTTGCGGCCCGGATCTGGGACGAAACGTGTCAGTACTTGGCGCTGGGCATCGTCAACCTGCGGCACCTGCTGAATCCCGAGCTGGTCGTCTTGGCTGGCGGGCTCAGCAATGCAGGCCCACGGTTGCTTGAGCCGGTCAAGGCCCATTTCGAGCGGCTGAGCTGGAAGATCGCCCCCGACGCCCCGCGGATCGCGCTGGCGACGTTGGGCGAAAACGCCGGCATGATCGGGGCGGCGGCGTTGGCGCGAGCGGGCTTGGGATTCTAGAGCCTGGACTTTGGATGGGGCACATCGTCAGTGGCGCCGCGAGACTCCCGCGCCAACCAGCAACAGCAATGCGGCCGTCGTCGGCTCCGGAATAACTGGCGGCGGCGTGGGCGGCACGTCCGGCGGCGGAGGTTTCGGCCGGTCCGGTTCCTCGGCCGGCGGGGTCGGAGGCGACGGGTCGTCGCTGGGTGGCGGCAGCAGCGGGGTCGATGGAACCTGTGGGGTCACCCCGGCGGGGGTGCTCGACGAATTCGGCGGGTTGGAATCCAGAGACTGACGCGGGAATGGGGGCGCCTCTCCGCTTCCAGGCGTCGGGCCGGAACCCCCGCCGCCCCCCCCCCGCCGCCACCGCCGCCGAGGTACGGGTAGCCGGATTGCCCGTAGATGTTCGCACCCGAGCGCGGTCCATAGCCGGCGTTTCGCTCGCTGGACAACTCGATTTCCGGCCAAAGCTTGTTGGGCGCGATGCGGAAAATGATGGCGTTGGGCTGGGCAACCGGCTCGGTTTCTGCGACAGGGCCGGCGTCGCCCGGCAGCCACATCCACGCCGCTTCGCCGGCGATACCCGCGACCGTGGTCGCCTGATCCACTTGGTTCAGCGCTACGCTCGCGGCCTTGACCCAGGTGAATCGGCGATTGGCCCGGCGGATTTGCGCCGCCACTTCGCTCGGGCGCGGCGCACCCGCGGAAACATCGAGCACGGCGGGGCACGCCTCCCAAGCCGAATCACCGCTCAGCACGACGAGCCCATCGAACACCAGTTCGCCGAGCAGTCCGCGCGCGGACTGCAAGTCGCCCCACACCGCGATATAGATGTAGCGGTCGTCCTCGGTTTCGAAGCTGAAATCCTCAAGTGTGGGCGCACCAGGAGACGGAGCGGAGCCGCCGCTGCCGAACAGCTCGAGGGCCGTCCCGTCGGCGGCGCCGGCGTAGATCGCGAAGGGCACGTCGGCCGCCAGCGTGGCGTTAACGCCGGCTGCCTGGGTCGCCACGGCCAGTGCCGCGGCCGCGCTAACGACCAGCCCCAGTTTGGCGCGCATACTCTCCACCTGCCTTTCGTCGGTCCTGGCCAACGATGCTCAAAAGCGTGAAGCCTCGGGTGCGGGGCCCCGGTCGGGGGGCGATCAGGCTGCTGAGGTTTCGTCACTCAATCGTAGGACGCCCCCGCCGCTCGCGACAAGCATATTTGTTACTGTTTGTCAAGTGGGTAAGCGAAGAATCTCGTCCGCTATCGGTGTAGGATAGTTTATGAGGCGTGGCCGTCGTGCGGCGACGTGCAGCCCGGTCGCAACCCCATAATCGTTGCCGGGGGTCTCGCAGGCGGCGCGCCCGCCCGCCGTTAGCCTCACAATTATCAGCGCATGGGTGGGGTGGCCATCTTGGCCGCCCCAGGCGCGGGCGAGACGCCCACTCCACCCGGCGAGACGCCCACTCCACCCAGCTTATGTGCCGTTTCTTACGAGGCAGTACGCTAGCGCTGCGCGCGGTGGTCCAGCAACCAGAACGGAAGGTAACAGAGGTAGATCAGCGCCGTGCCGACCACGACGAGCGTCAACAACGACCACGGCCACGGGCCAAACAGGTCGTAGATCGTCGGGTTGACCGGCGGGCCGCAGAGATACATGTAGTTCGCGCCGAGCCCCCAATCAATCGGCATCACGATCAGGGCCAGAATCAGCGTGGTCAACCAAACCCGCCGCGGGGCCCCCGGCCGCAGTCGGATGCCCAGGCCAAGCGTCATGACGAGCACGCCGACGAGGATGCCACCGTGGAGGATGAAGTACCGCGCGCAATCGAGGTCCGGGAAGCGCACGGGGACGTCGGGTGTGAGCACGGCTTGCAGAGTCCCGCCGAGACCCCAAATAAAGCCCGTCTCGTAAAGCCGCTGCAGGAACGGGTCGGGCGACACGGGCGTGGCAGGTCGGTAGCATCCGGCTCGCAGCAGGGCCGCGGCCACGACAAAGACCGCGATGTCGCACAGGTGCAGCGGGAGCGACTCCTGGAGTGACCAGACACCGGCTGCAACGCGCTGGATCTGCGCCGCGGCGGCGCCGCCGAGCAGCACGACCGCCAAGGTCCAGCAGATCAACCGCTGCACGCTGGCGGCGTATTCACGGCCTGCGCTGCGGCGGAGAACGTAGGAGAGCAGCGTCGTCGCCGCGGCGATGGCGGCCATAGCGGCCCAGTGCTCGGCTGAGAACAGCGGGTAGGCGGCGGCGACTGTCAAACTCGCGCGTGGCATGTGACGCGGTATCGTGGTCGGTCTTGTCCGCCGCGCCAACTCGCTTAAGACCAAGTTGGTGGGCGATGCCCACCCTACGAGGATTCCGTCGCCCAGCGCCGCTCACCCAACGGTGGCCACCGCTTGGCGCACGGCAGCGAGTCGCAAGACGCTCTTCTGACCGATCGCCGGCAAGAGGGTCTGGATGGCGGCATCGGTCAGATGGCCTAGATGACGGTGCAACGCGAGATCATCCAGTTCCTTGTCCTCGCTCGGTACGCCATCGCCGCAGCAGCCGCCGAAGAGGGTGAACGCGTTCATGCGCAGGCCACCGGCTTGGCCATGGCGGGCGACAAAACCGTCCCAGTCCGCGAGCGTGAGGACTCCGTTGCGGAGAGCCTCGCGCAAGGCCAGGTATTCCTGTGCGATCGTCGGCCAGCGGACCTCGACGCCTGCAAAAAGCGTGAAGAAGGTGTAGTGTGCGGGTGGGCGGCCCGTAACCGGTTGTCCGCGGGTACGGGCAGCCCAGGTCGCGAGCGGCGGGCGCTCGAGCTGGGAGCTGGCAAAGACCGTGACGTAGACGTCGCCGTCAGGCCCGAGCGGACCTTCGTGACCGCTGAAGATGGTGAAACGGACCATGGGGTACCTCGCGGCGGCCGTTGCGCCTCTGTGTCGGGATTCGGCGGCGGCGCGCCAATATTCTACGCTCCCGGCGAAAGTCTGCCCGGCCGGCAGTGTAGTCCAAAACTGTGGCGGAAAGCTCGCCGTCCGAGCCTCAGGCGCGAGCCTGCGGTCCGCGCAGCGCGCTCCGCGGAAAACCCCACGCTGGCGCGTGGGG
>JAGVEP010000109.1 GCA_020058145.1 Phycisphaerae bacterium
ACGCACGCGCTGCGCGAAACCGGTCGCTCGCGCTCCCGGCTCGTTTTGGACCGGTCGCTCGCGCTCCCGGCTCGGACAGGCCGCCTAAAGTGTCACGGAGCCGCCAGGGCCTGCGCCGGCCAGCAATTGACGCCCGCAGCGCCCACGGCCTACACTGCCTGTGGGTCGCACGGTGGGGGACGACGCCTCGCTGTGGAGCGCCGGCATGTACGTGGCACGTGTGTTTCTGGCTGGTGTCGGCCTGCTGCTGGCCGCGGGGGGTTGCGCGAAGGAGAGCCCGAAGGCCGGCCAGACGGCCTTCAAGCGGGCGGACGGCTCGCGGCCCAACGTCGTGCTGATTTCGATCGACACGCTGCGGCGCGACCATCTGGGGTGCTATGGATATCCGCGCGCCACCAGCCCCCGCATCGATCAACTGGCCACCGAAGGGGCCGTTTTCGAGAATATGGTCAGCAGCAGCTCGTGGACGCTGCCGGCTCATGCGGCGATGTTCACCGGCTTGGCGGACACGGTGCATGGGGCGCTCGAGATTACGTCGCGGCTGCCCGATGACCGGGTGACACTCGCCGAGCGCTTGAAGGAACTCGGCTACACGACGGTTGGTTTTTTTTCGGGGCCGCCGCTGTACCCGGCTTACGGGCTCGGGCAGGGGTTCGACGCGTATGTCGACTGCACGTCCTACCCGGAATTGAGCGCGCAGTCCGCAGTTGCGGGCGTCACGCGGGGTGGCCCGCTGCACCATGCCGCGCGGAAGGACATCACTGGCCCACGCGTGGTCGAACGAGTCCAGGCATGGCTGAGTGGCGATACTTCCCGACCTTTTTTCATGTTCATCCACCTGTGGGACGTACACCCGGACTTCGTCCCGCCCCCGCCGTACGACCGGATGTTCGACCCAGATTACGCCGGCACGGAGACTGGCGAAGACTTCCTGTTCAGCCCCACGGTCAACCCCGCCATGCCGAAACGGGAGCTCGAGCACATCATTGCGCTCTACGATGGGGAGATCGCTTGGACCGATGCTCACGTCGGCAAAATTCTCGATGACCTGGACGCCCGGAAGCTTCGGGACAGCACGATCGTGATGCTGCTGTCCGACCACGGCGAGGAATTCCTCGAACATGGGTCGAAAGGCCACCGCCACACCCTGTTTGACGAGCTGATCCGCATTCCGCTCATTGTCCGCTATCCCGGCTACATCGCCGCCGGCCAGCGCTACGGCGAACAGGCGCGGATGATCGACGTGGTGTCCACCCTGCTGGCGCTGGTGAACGCGCCCCCGCCGGCCGACGTCATGGGGCAGAGTCTGGCGCCGCTCTTTGTGGGGGGGAAGTTGGCCGGCGACACGCTGGCGATCAGCGAGCTGTTCTCGTATGGCCATCAGTTGCGGGCGTTTCGGCGACCAGAGCGCAAGTTGATTCGCGACGAACAGGCTGGCAGGCTCGGGGTGGTCGATCTCAGGGCCGATCCTGGAGAGCATAAACCGGTCGGCGACGCCAGTAGTCCGCTCGTGCGCGCCGCGCTGCACGATGGCGAACTGGGCACCAAATGGCTGGACGATTTCAAGCGGATCGTGCCGCGCACCACCACCGCTCCGCAACTCTCTGACGACGTGCGCCGCCAGCTCGAAAGTCTGGGCTATCTGCGCGGCAAGGATGAATGACCGCGTCACCCGGATGCCCGAATTGACGCCTGCGCGGGCCGCAGCCTACACTGCCTTTGGCTCGCAATATGGGGGACGATGCCTCGCTGTGGAGCGCTCGCATGTCTGTGGCACGTGTGTTTCTGGCTGGCGTCGGCCTGCTACTGGCCGCGGGGGGCTGTGCGAAGGAAAGCGCGAAGGCCGGCCAGACGGCCTTCAAGCGGGCGGATGGCGCGCGGCCGAATATCGTGCTGATTTCGATCGACACGCTGCGGCGCGACCATCTGGGGTGCTATGGATATCCGCGCGCGACCAGCCCGCGCATCGATCAACTGGCCGCCGAGGGGGCCGTTTTCGAGAATATGGTCAGCAGCAGCTCATGGACGCTGCCGGCCCACGCGGCGATGTTCACGGGCCTGGCCGATTCCGTACACGGGGCGCTGGACATCACCTCGCGCCTGCCCGATGACCGCTTGACGTTGGCCGAGCGGCTGAAGGCCATGGGCTACACGACTGTGGGTTTCTTCTCCGGACCGCCGCTGTACCCGGCGTACGGGCTTGGACAGGGGTTCGATGCGTACATAGACTGCACGTCGTATCCAGAAGTGAGCGCGCAGACGGTCGCCACGGGCATCGCACCGGCCGGACCGCAGTTTGATGCCGCGCGAAAGGACGTCACCGGTCCGCGCGTGTATGGACGCGTCCATTCCTGGCTGAGCGACAATACGGCCAGACCGTTTTTCATGTTCATCCACCTGTGGGACGTGCATCCGGACTTCGTCCCCCCCGCACCCTACGACCGGATGTTTGATCCGGACTACACCGGCACGGCAACCGGCGAGGGTTTTCTTACCAATGCCTCGGTCAACCCCACCATGCCGAAACGGGATCTCGAACACATCATCGCGCTCTACGACGGGGAGATTGCTTGGACTGACTTGCACGTCGGCAAAATCCTCGACGATTTGGAGACCTTGAAGCTGCGCGACAGCACAATCGTGCTGCTGCTCTCCGATCATGGCGAGGAGTTTCTGGAGCACGGGTCAAGAGGTCACCAGCACACCCTGTTTGACGAGCTGATCCGTATTCCGCTCATCGTCCGCTATCCGGGGTTCATTCCCGCCGGTCGGCGCTTCGCCGAGCAGGCGCGGATGATCGACGTGCTGTCCACCCTGCTGGCGCTGGCCAGCGCGCCCCCGCCGACCGACGTCATGGGGCAGAGTCTGGCGCCGCTCTTTGTGGGGAGGAAGTTGGCCGGCGACACCCTGGCGATCAGCGAGTTGTTCTCGCACGGCCAACAATTGCGGACGTTTCGTCGACCGCAGCGCAAGTTCATTCGCGATGAACCGAGCGGCAAAGCGGCGGTGCTTGATTTGGTCACCGATCCTGGTGAGCTCGCGCCGCTCCATGATACGAGCAACCCGCTCGTGCGGGCCGCGATACGCGATGCGGAGCAGGGCACCAAGTGGCTGATTGACTTCCAGAAGATTGTGCCCCGGACCACCGCGGCCCCTCAGCTTCCCGATCATGTACGCCGGCAGCTTGAGAGCCTGGGCTATCTGCGCGGCAAGGACGATTGATAGCGAAATGTGGACAGCGGACACGGGGTCGGCTGCTTATGCGCGTGCCCACGACGTCCGATGTTAGGGGTGGATCAAGATGCCACGTTCGCTCCGCGCGCTGGCCGTGTTTCGCTCGGCGCTCGCGGCGCTGCTGCTGTATGCGGTCGCCGCGGGCGGCGCAAGTTTTGCGCAGTCCCTGCCGGCGCGCGCGGCCGCGCCCGCCGGGGACGAAGTCCGGCGAGCGATGAAGCTCTTCGACTTCGACGAACGCCCGCTGGGGAACTACGAAGACACGCCCATGCACTGGCGGCGGCTGACGGGCGACGGGCTGCCGGACTATTCCGCGGGCCGGTTTGACGAAGGAGTTGGGCATCGGGCTGCGCCGGCGTTCCTGTTCACGCTGCGCGGGGGCGGGAACATCGCCTACGAATACGCGCACCCGGATTTGACGATCACGCCGAATTCCGACTACCTGGTAGAGGGCTATGTTCGGGCGGAAAGTCTGGAGTATGCCGGGGCGCTGGTGGTTTGCTACCTGGTTGACGAGGGTGGGCAGCGGATCACGGGGAGCGAGCGGACCGGTGCCTTGATCCGCTCAGCCGCCGCGCCGGCTGAAGACGGCTGGCAGCACATCGAGATTTCCCTGCACGTCGAGTACCCCCAGGCGTACGCCCTGCGCCTGCAACTCTGGGTGCTCCAGGACTATGTCTGGCAGGCGCCCCGCGAAAACGAGGTGGATCCGATCGTGCGGCAGGACGTCGACGCACGAGTGTGGTTCGACGACCTGGCGATCGTTCGCCAGCCGCGGGCGCGACTGTGGTTTTCCAATCCCGGGGGCCTGGTAAATCCTGGCGCCAGCGAGTCCATGCACCTGGACGTGTACAACTCGACGTCCACGGCGTTGCGCGTGGACGTTACGCTGGCGGACGAAGCGGGGACGGTACATCTGCGCGACGGATTCGACCTGGGGGCGCAGGAAGTGGGCGAGCGCGAACTCCAGGTGCCGGCGCTGCCGCCGGGGCTGTACACGGCGGCGGCGCGGGTGACGGTGCCGGCCGAGGCGAGCGAGGTGCGAGATGGGAATCTCGCACCAGCCCCTGTATTGCTGTCCGAGCGGACCATCCGCCTGGCCGTGCTGCCGGAGCTGCCGCCGGGGTGCGAGATGGGAAGCTCGCACCAGCCCCGCACGTTTGGTGTCGATCTGGGTGCGTGGCCAAACGGCGAGCCTGAGGGGGCTGAGGAGTTGATCCGCACGCTGGGGTGCGGTGCCGTGAAAATCGGCCTGCCGATGATCGGGCGGCCCAACGGTGAGAACGAGGTCAAGTACTTTCAACGGGCCCGCGAGTTGGCCCGCCGGCTGGCTGTTGGGCAGGTGGAGACCACCGGCGTGATTCTCGCGCCTGGGTCGGCGGACCCGGGCGGGCGGCGTCTGTCGACCTACCACATGCTGGTGCGGGACAGTGCGTGGAGCGAGGCGGTGGGTCCGGTGCTCGCCTACTTTGGCGGGCACGTCGCCGCGTGGCAGCTCGGACGCGAGGAGCACGAACTGTGCGCGGCGGCGACGTGGGACGACGTGACCCTGCGCAGCGTGCAACGCAAGCTGGAGCGTTTCGTGGCGGTGCCACAGCTCATCATCCCGCGCTCGGTACTCGACGCGCCCGCGGCCGCCGAGCTGCTCGATCCGGGTGGTGTGGGCGTCTCGCCGGGTGGAGTGGGCGTCTCGCCGGGTGGAGTGGGCGTCTCGCCCGCTGGCGGTGTGGCGGACGCGACCTCGGACGCGGCCGAGGAACCGCTGAGCAGCCGGGTCGGCTCGTGGACCGGTTCGTTCTGGCTGCCGGCGGGCTTGC
>JAGVEP010000351.1 GCA_020058145.1 Phycisphaerae bacterium
CGCCAGCGTGGGGTTTTCCGCGGAGCGCGCTGCGCGGACCCCAGGCTCGCGCCTGAGGCTCGGACGGCGAGCTTTCCGCCACAGTTTTGGACTGCACCCACTCGTGACGAGCCACGCGCGCGGGGGTAACATGTGTCCAGTTTGGAGGCCGACCATGCAACGCAAGCCTGTCAAAGTCCTCGTGTGGGATGAAAACGCCAGCGACGTGCCGACCAATATCTATCCGGAGAACGTCCGCGGGGCGATCGCTGCCGGGTTGGCTGAGCTCGGCGGCGACACGGTCGAGATCAGCACCGCGTGCCTGGACGACCCCTACCAGGGTCTGCCGGGCCTGGCGCTCAACGAGAACGAGGTGCTGGTCTGGTGGGGCCACCGCCGGCACGACGAAGTGACCGATGAAACCGCTGCCCGCATCGTTGAGCACGTCCGCGAGCACGGCCTCGGCTTTGTCGCCCTGCACTCCGCCCACTACTCCAAGCCGTTCACACGCCTGCTCAAGTGCACCGGCGACCTCAAAGGCGGCTGGAGCGACGCCGAGCAGCCCGAGGAAATCCACGTCTGCGCGCCGCGGCACCCCATTGCCCACGGCGTGCCGAGCTTCACGCTCGCCAGAGAGGTGATGTACGGGGGTCCGTTTGACGTGCCGCCGCCGGATGTGGTTGTATTTCAGTCCTGGTTTCCCGCGGCGCGCGAGTACTTCCCCTCCGGCCTGTGTTGGACGGTCGGCGCCGGGATCGATCCGCATTTCCGCTCCGGCCACGGCCACGGCGTCGGGCAGGGCAAGGGCGTTGGCCGGGTGTTCTACTTCCGCCCGGGCCAGGAAACCGTACTCACTTATTTCAATCCGGATGTGCGCCAGATTCTCCTGAATGCCGTCCGCTGGGCGGCCAAACGCACATAAAAATCCGCTTCCCGACTTGATTCACGCGTTAGACACGGCCTAGAATCGGCGGCGCGTCGCAACCGTGCGGTCGGCGCGGCAGTCGACCGCGCCCAGATGGGGCGCCTGGAGAAAGCATGAGAGCACCGGCCCACCTCGCCCTGTCGATGGCCATCTTCTTGGCGCCAGCGGTCCCCGTCGTCGCCGACGAATACTACGGCTTCAAATATGCGTTCGGCCCCGCCTGCTGAGTGGGCGGAAGGCTCAGCGCCTGGTCAGGCGCCACCGACGGTTATGATGCCGACCTCGACGTGCTCGCCTACATCGGCGACGGGCCGGGCTTCGCCGGGGTCTATCACGTCAACGACGTCGCGGGCTGGACCGGCCCAACCGGCTTCTACTACAACGACTATCGGGCCCCGCTGGCGCCGGATGAGAGCAAAACGTGGGCGCCGATCTACGTTTGGGCATCCGAGAGCTACACTGATCCACTGATGTACTTCTCACTGGAGGCCGACGGGCCGCCTTTCCCGCCGCGGGAGCGGAAGTACAGCCTCCAACTGACCGCCGTGCCCGAGGGCCTCGGCGGGGCTCCCCCGGTCGGAACTTCGTGGGCACTGCTCGCGGAGGGCAGCTTGTTCACGCTGGAGCTGCCGACCTGGGCCACGTCGGATGGCCTCACGGGCTACCAATTCTCGTTCACCATGACCGCCGTCTTGCCCGAGCCCGCGACAGCGCTGACCTGCGCCGCGGCACTGCTGCTGCGACGGCGGCGCTGAATCGCTGCGCTCCACAGACGCGAGTATCATGACGGGCGCCATGCGCGGGAAGACGGCCAAACCGAGAGGACTTGCCAAGGCTCCGCTGCACGTTTCCGACATTCTCGCCTGGGCCGACGCGTACTATCGGCGCACCGGAAAGTGGCCGGCGCAAGCCTCGGGCGAGATCCCGGAATCCCCGGCGGATACATGGCAGCTCGTCGGGCAAAACCTCAGGCGTGGCCATCGCGGTCTGCGCGGCGGCTCATCCCTGGCACGCTTCCTGGCGCTGCATCGCGGCCGGCGCAATAAAGGGGCGCTGCCGCCGCTCAGCCGCCAACAGATCCTGTCCTGGGCCGATGCACACTACAAGCGCACGGGGCGCTGGCCGATCGCGCTGTCCGGCCGCATTCCGGACGCACCCGGCGAGACCTGGGCCGCCGTACATGACGCCCTGACGCGCGGCGGGCGGGGCCTGCGCGGGGGTTCCTCTCTGCCTCGTTTGCTCGCACGGTATCGCGGTCGGCGCAATCACCGCGCCCTGCCACGGCTCACCATCAAGCTGATTCTCGCTTGGGCCGACGCGTACTACCGGCGCAGCGGGGAATGGCCGATCCACAGTTCCGGGAGGATTCGGGCGACCGCCTTCGAAACTTGGGGGAGCGTGGATTCTGCCCTTTTGGCTGGGCGGCGCGGCCTGCGCGGCAAATCGTCCTTGGCACGCTTGCTCGCCGAGCACCGCGGCAAACGCAACAGAATGGCGCTGCCCCGGCTGAGCCAAAAGCAGATTCTGACCTGGGCGGATGCTCATCGGCGCCGGACCGGAAAGTGGCCAAACACGCACACGGGGGCCATCCCGGAGGCGCCCGGCGAAAAGTGGACCGCCATCGAGACCTCCCTGACGGCGGGTCTGCGGGGCCTGCGTCCCGGCTCTTCCGTGGCCCGCTTGCTGGCGAAATACCGCGGCTACCGGAATCCGGCCGCGCTGCCGCGGCTCACGGTCCGACAGATACTCGCCTGGGCCGATGCGTATCGGCAGCGTACCGGAAAGTGGCCGAGCAGTAGGTCAGGGATTATCCCCGGGGCGACGGGCGAGATGTGGTCGCAGGTAGACGCCTGCCTGTCGGGCGGGCGCCGCGGTCTGCCGCGGAGCCGTTCCCTGGCGCGCCTGCTGGCCGCGCGGC
>JAGVEP010000396.1 GCA_020058145.1 Phycisphaerae bacterium
ACGCACGCGCTGCGCGAAACCGGTCGCTCGCGCTCCCGGCTCGTTTTGGACCGGTCGCTCGCGCTCCCGGCTCGGACAGGCCGCCTAAAGTGTCACGGACCCAGCTCTCCCCTGCGGGCCGGAGGTACGTTACGATACTACTTGACCTCTATTTCCAACCCCGCCATGAGAGAGAAATATGCGTAAACCCGTCACGCTGATCACCGGGGCCAACGGCGAAATCGGCCACGGCCTCATCGAATACCTGAGCACGCAGGACCACACCGATGTCGTCGCCCTCGACCTCAAGCCGATCGACGAGCGCTTGCGGCCGCGGGTACACGCCTCGATTCCTGGCGACATCCTCGACGATTTCCTGATGGGCCGGCTGGTCAGCGAGTACGAGATTCATGCGATTTATCACCTGGCCGCCTTGCTCAGCACGCGGGCGGAATACACGCCGGAGACGGCCCACAACGTCAACGTCGAGGGCACGCTCAAGCTCATTCGGCTGGCGAACGAGCAGGCCCGCTGGCACGGCCACCGCGTGCGGTTCCTCTTCCCCAGCTCGATCGCCGTCTACGGCCTGCCGAATGTTGAGACCAAGGCGCGGGTCGCACGCGTCCGCGAGACCGACTGGAATTTCCCGACCACGATGTACGGCTGCAACAAGCTCTACTGCGAGCACCTTGGCCGGTACTACACGCTGCACTATCGCCAGCTCGCGGCGGAGCTGTCGCCGAGCGGCGTCGATTTTCGAGCCATCCGGTTTCCGGGGCTCATCAGTGCGGTCACGCTGCCGACCGGCGGGACGAGCGATTTTGCGCCCGAGATGATCCACGCGGCGGCCCGGGGCGAGCCGTACGCCTGCTTTGTGGGTCCCGAGGCCCGCATTCCCTTCATGGCGATGCCCGACGGCGTGAAGGCGCTCACGCTGCTGGCCGAAGCCCCGGAGTCCAAGCTCACCCAGCGGGTGTACAACGTGGGGGCCTTCAGCCCGACCGCGGCGGAGATTCGCGACCAGGTGTTGAAGGCCTTTCCGAAGGCCCACATTACGTTCGCACCCGATCGTCCGCGGGCCCGGATCGTGGACAGTTGGCCCGGCGACGTGGACGACACACCTGCCCGCCGCGACTGGGGTTGGGAGCCGGATTTCGGCATGGAACGGGCGTTCCACGAGTACCTGGTGCCGACGATTTCGCGGTATTACAAGGAGCAGGGCCATTAGCGACGCAGCGACGGAGCGACGCCGCGACGGAGAGAGGAGGCCCCGCGCCCTGGCAGTTGGGACGACCCTTATGTGTGCCTTATGCCTCGGCGGCGGAGTTGATCCACCGGCACCCACCGCGCCGGCTACCCGCCCCGCGACCGGTTTTCTCTGCAAATCGCTTACTATCGGCGACGAGACGTATGCCTACGCGGTCTACGTCCCGCCGGAGTACGACGGCGACCAGGCGTGGCCGGTGATTCTGTTTCTGCACGGCTCCGGCGAGCGCGGGGATGACGGGTTGCTGCAAACGGAGGTCGGCATCGGGCGAGTTTTGCGGCGAAATCACAAGCTCATCCCGGCGATCGTGGTCATGCCGCAGTGTCGCGCGACCGAGGAAGCATGGTCCGGGAAAATGGGCCAGATGGCCTTGCGGTGTCTGGATCAGACCACGCGCGAGTACCTCAGCGACCCCCAGCGTGTGTATCTCACGGGACTCTCGTTGGGCGGGCACGGCGTGTGGTATCTCGCCAGCGAGTCCTTCGGACGCTTCACCGCTCTGGTGCCAATCTGCGGTTTTGCGGACCGCAAGGAATCAACAGGGCTCGCGCAGCGAATGGCCCCCCGGCTGGCAGGCACTCCGATCTGGTGCTTCCACGGGGCACAGGACAACGTCGTCCCGGTCGAAAAGTCGCGCGAGGTGGTCGAGGCGATCCGTGCCGCCGGCGGCGAGGTCAAATACACCGAATACCCCGACGGCAACCACGGCGTCTGGGATCGCGCCTACGACGACCCGGAGTTGTGGAAGTGGCTGTTTGCCCAGCGGCGGACGGAGAAAACCACAGAGGCCCAGCGACGCAGAGCAGAAGAGAAGTAGCTTCTCTCTACGTCCCTATGTCCCTTCGTCCCTTCGTCCCTTCGTCCCTCTCTTCTCACGCATCCAGATACAACTGGTACTCATACGGATGCGGCCGGATCGCCATCGGCCATACTTCGGCGGTCCGCTTCGTCTCGACCCAGTTCTCAATGAAGGACGGGGTGAACACGCCGTCCCGGACGAGAAATTCGTGATCCTGCTCAAGCGCCGTCAGGGCTTCGTCGAGCGAACGCGGGACGACGGCGATGCGCTGGCGGAAATCGCGGTCCTGCTTCGCGATGTTCACGTCGAAGGGGCCGAAATTCTGCTGGCCGGGGTCAATCTTCGCCTGAATCCCGTCCAAACCCGCCAGCAGCATGGCGGCCAGCGCGAGGTACACGTTGCTGGTGAAGTCCGGCGGACGATATTCGATCCGCTTATCGTCCGGCGACACCGCGTACTTGGGCACGCGGATCGCCGCCGAGCGGTTGGCCAGCGAGAAGAAGAGGTTGACCGGCGCCTCGTACCCCTCCACCAGCCGCTTGTATGAATTGGTCGACGGATTCGTCAGGGCGGTGAGCGCGCCGCCATGCCGGAGCAGCCCGGCGATGTAGTGCAGGGCGAGGTCGCTCAGGTTGGCGTAATTCCGCCCGGTTTCGTCGAAGAACAGCGGCCGGCCCGCCTTGGTCAGCCGCTGGTGGACGTGCATGCCATTGCCCGCCTCGCCGAAGATCGGCTTGGGCATGAAGGTTGCCAGCCGCCCGTGCCGGCGGGCCAGGTTTTTGACGACGTATTTGATGATCAGGGCCTGGTCGGCGGCGCGGACGAGCGGGGCGAGCTGGACCTCGATCTCGCACTGCCCCGATGCACCGACCTCGTGATGGTGATAGCGCACCGCGATGCCCATCGCCTCCAGCGTCACCGCGATTTCCGAGCGCAGATCGTGAAAATGCTCCGCCGGCGGCACGCGGAAGTAGCCGCCCTTGTGCGGAATCGGGGGTGTTGCTCCATCGGGCGTGATCTCGGAACAGGCGATCTTGATGCTCGTGTTGTACGGCTCGTGCAGAACGTCCACGCGATCGAAAACGTGGAACTCGAACTCGGGCCCCATCCAGGCGTCGTCCGCGATGCCGGTCGCCCGCAGGTGCGCGACGGCCCGGTTGGCGATCGTCCGCGGATCGCTTGGGAAGGGCTCGTGCGTGTCGGCCGTGATCGTGTCACACAGGAAGCTGATGGTCGGGTGCTGCCAGAATGGGTCGATGAAAGCGGTTTCGGGCCGCGGCTGGGCGTTGACGTCGCCGGACTCGACGGTCGTGAAGCCCGAGCCGGATGAGCCGTCGTAGCCGACGCCCTCCTCGAAGTGTTTTTGCGTGAATTGGCGGGCCGGGATCGTGAGGTGCAGCCATTGGCCGCTGAGGCTGACGATTTTCAGGTCCGCCATGACGATCTGGTGGTCTTTGATGTACTTGAGTGCTTCGGCGCTGGATGCGAACACGCGTGCTGCTCCTCTTATCTGCCCGCCCGGAGTCGGCATCGTATCCGCGCAGGGACGCGCTTGCACGGCAACTCGGACAGCCGTCATCGCGAGCCGCAGCGGGGTTCGCTATACTAAACGTGATCCACGTCCCTGAAAGGGCTTTGTGCGGATGGCCAGCGGGCAGCCGCAGATTTGGCACGGAGCAGACCATGGCGCGCTCCAAGAGACGGCGAACCGAGCGAACGCACCAACCCCCCCCAGCCCGTCGGTCGCACGTCGGCCGCTGGGGCGTGTTGGCCGTGGTGCTAGCGGTCGGCGGCCTGGGTGCGTATTGGTTCACACGCCGCGCCACCAGTCCCATAGCCGCGCGTGCACGTTCCGACCTGAACGTCCTGCTCATCACGGCCGACACCACGCGGGCCGATTACCTCGGCTGCTACGGCCGCACCGACGCCACGACGCCCAATATGGACCGCTTGGCCCGCGAGGGTACACGTTTCGCCCACTGCGCCGCCTGCACGCCGCTGACGTTCCCGTCACACTGCAGCATCATGACCGGTACGTACCCGCTGGTTCATGGCATGCGGCGGAACGGCATTGACCGGCTCGATGCCGTCAACATCACGCTGGCGAAGACCCTCAAGGACGCCGGCTTCGCGACCCGTGCGGTCGTGGCGGCATTCGTGCTCGACAAGCGTTTCGGTCTCGAGCAGGGCTTCGACAGCTACAGCGAAGCCGTGCCAGCCAAAGATGCCAATCCGGCCGCCGCCGAGCGCCCGGCGGAGGCAGTCGGAGCGGGCGGGCTAGCGGCACTGGCGGCGCTGGCCCCGCGGCGCTTCTTCTTGTGGCTGCACTTCTATGATCCGCACTACCCATACAAATCGCCGCGCGGCTTGCCAAACGACTCGCCGGGCGCCTATGCGGACGAGCTCACCACGATGGATCGGCAGATCGGCCGGCTGCTGGACGAGTTGGCCCGCCTGGGGCTCGAGCAGAAGACGCTGGTGGTGCTGGTTGGTGACCATGGCGAGGGACTGGGCGAGCACGGCGAGTACCAGCACAGCTACCTCGCGTATGAAACGACGCTGCACGTGCCGCTGATGCTACGGTGCCCGGGGACGGTTCCGGCCGGCCAGGTTGTCGAGCCCCTCTGCCGCACGGTGGACGTGGCTCCCACCATCCTGGATTTCGTCGGCGCCGCGACTGCCAAACGAACACAGGGCACCAGCCTGCGTCCACTGCTGGCGGGAACTTCAAGAGACCTGGATCTGCCGGCGTACAGCGAGTCGTTCGCTGCCCAGCACGAGTTGAGTCTATCGTCGCTGCGCGTGCTGCACCGCGGGCCCTGGAAGTACATCCTGTCGTCGAGCCCGGAGTTGTACGACCTCCAGGTTGATCCCGCCGAAGCGCGGAATCTGGTGGCCGAGCAGTCGGAGCGGGCCGCCCATATGAAAGAGGAGCTTCTGGAGATCGTCGCCGGAACTTCACCGCTACCCGCTGAAACGACGACGCGGCCCGAGCTAACTCCTGACGATCAGACACGCTTACGATCACTCGGCTACGTGGGGTCGGAGTCCACGTTGGCCACCGAAGCGGAGTCGCTCGAACTGGCGGGCGATAATCCGGCGCAGCACGCCGCCGTCCTGGGACAGTGTTTGCAGGCCCGGGAACTCGCGGCCGACAAACGCTATGCCGAGGCTGAGCCGCTCTTTCGACAGGTCGTGCTCGCCTTGCCGCTAGCCCCGGATCCGCGCAATGCCTTGGGCCATGCTCTGCGGCGTCTGAATCGGGAAGACGAGTTGCTGGCCGTGTGCGAACAGGCACTCGCGGCCCAGCCGGAAGCCGGCGGCATGCGCCTGTTCTATGCCCGGCAGTTGTTGACGCGCAAGCGTTTCGACGCCGGTGCGGCTCAACTGACGGATCTGGTGGCGCGGGAGCCGCGGAACTGCGAGGCGCACCTCGAGTTAGGTCATGCGTTTTGGGCATTGAAGCGACCGGACGAGGCCCGCGGGTACTACGAGCAGGCCGTGCAGCTTAACCCGCAACACGCCGGAGCACTGCGCGCGCTGGCGATGCTCTGCGCCCAGGAGCGGCGCTTTTCGGAAGCCGCGGACCTGCTGCGCAAGGCCCTGGCGCTCGACCCCAATTCTCCAAAACTCCAGCAAGACCTGGCACGCGTGCTGGAGGACGAGCGGCGTAAGTCACCCTGACGCGCTCCCGAAGGAGCCCTCCGGGCCAGCCGGCTTCCTGCTAGTGGTCCGTCAACGCTGAAATGACGGGGAGCATCGGCGTCTCGCCGGTGCGCACCGGCTGGAAGCCGATGCTCCCCATCCGTAAGAACACGACTGACAGAACACTAGTTCCACCCCGCGGCTTCCCGCGTGCGGGCTTCGTCGGCGACGTGCTCCAGAAGACGCTGCTCAGCGGTGCTCAACTCGACGTCGCGGCGGCGCATGACGGTGCGAGCGATCTGCACGGCCTTGTCCACGCGGTAGTTTGTCAAACCCTCATCCGTCAGCCAGGCGAATGAGGGCACGAATTTCGGCACCGCGCCCTGGGTGAAGATGTTTGCGGCCACGCCGATCACGCCGCCGGTCGGGAGGATCGTGCCGATACCGGTCTTGCTGTGGTCACCGATGATGGCGCCGATGAAGTGCTGGCCACTTTCGACGGGGACGCCGTTGAGCGCCACGCGGATCGTGCCGTAGGTGTTCTTGAGATCGCTCGTGACGGTGTCGGCGCCGAGGTTGACCCACTCGGCGACATAGCTGTGCCCGAGAAAGCCGTCGTGCTGCTTGTTGCTGTAGCCGTGGAGGATGCTGCCTTCGATCTCGCCGCCGACTTTGCACACCGGGCCGATGGACGTGCCGCAGCGCAGCGCCGCCCCCGGCCGCACGACGGACCGCGGACCGACGTAGCACGGGCCCTGCACCACGGCGTTCGGCTCGATCAGCACATGCTCGTCGATCCAGATCGGGCCGTCCTCGGCGTCGAGCACCGCACCCGGTTTGACCCGCGCCCCGCGGCCCAGGTGGATCTGCGACGGCTGCACGAAATGCGCACCGGGATACACCCGTCCGACATGACCCGGACCGCTTTGACACTGCCGCCGTAGCTCGTTTTCGCTCGCGAGGATCAAGTCCCACGGATACTGAATCAGGCGTGCGCTTTCCGGGGCTTCCACCACACGCCGCCGGCCAAACCAAGTCGCGCGCACGTCGGCGTTTTGCAGGAAGTCCGGCGTGAGCGCCGTGAACTCCGCGAGTTCCAGGCCGGCGGCAACGAGCTCGCCGGCACGCCGCCACGCGCTGCCCGGCGGCGGTAGTTCGACGGGACCCGTTAGCAGCGTCCGAGCATTGAGCAGGCACCACGGGGCGCTCGGGTCCGCGGCGTCGGGTGTAAAACGCGCCTCGACCACTTCTCGGACTGCGTCACGTACCCACACGCGGGCCACGTGCGGCCCCAGGTTCGTGCGCACCTTGTCCAGCAGCCGATCACAGCCGCAACGCAACTCGAAGCACGCCCGCAGCCACGTCAGCGGCAGCAGCCGTTCGTACCCGTCGTCCTCGAAGAGCGCGATGTTCATAGCCAAGCCCGCAGCCATCAGCCGTCAACGAATGGCTGACAGCTTATCTGTTCGCTACACTCCCGGCTATGGGCAAACCTCGCGCGCCGCGGCCCGTCAAGCTCTTCGCCGGACTGCTGAGCGGCGATCCGGACCTGCTGTCTCGCGCGCGGCAGCTCATGACCCGCCGCTGGGGCCCAACCGATCTCGAAAGTGACCTCTGGCCGTTCAACTCGACGGACTACTACGAGCCGGAGATGGGGCCGGGGCTGCAGCGCTGGTTCGTGAGCTTCGAGCGGCTGATTTCGCCGGACGAACTGGCCGAGGTCAAGCTGGAGACGAACGGCTTGGAGTGGAAGGTGGCCGGCGATTGCCTGGCGGCGGATGTCGCCCGGCCGGTAAACATCGATCCAGGGTATCTCGATTTCAACAAGCTTGTACTGGCAACCACCAAGGACGCCGGTCATCGTATTTACCTTGGGCACGGCATCTACGGCGAGGTTACGTTGCAGTATCTGCACGGCGGATGGCAGACGCGGCCGTGGACGTACCCGGACTATGCGCAGCCGGAGTACCACGCGTTTTTCGCGCGGGTGCGGGAGCGCTGCCGGGAGCAGATGCACCAGCGCGAGTGCGCTGCGCAGCCGCCGGAGACGCAGGCGTGAACGCGAGCGGATACTGGTGACTCGGTTGCTGCTACTCGTTGGGCTCGCAGTCGTCGCCGGCGCGGTGCTGGGGCTTGCCGCGCTGCTGACGCTGCTGGCGCGACGGATTGCGCTGCGCATCGGCTTCGTCGATCACCCCGGGGGGCACAAATCGCACACCGCGGTGATGCCCTATGGCGGTGGGTGCGCGATTCTGGCGGCCGCGTGGGTGACCCTGGCGACGGGCGTGGCGCTCGCCGCGCTGTTGCCGGAGGCTTGGATTGCCGGGCAATTCGGCGAGCTGGTTCGGGCGTACGTGGGCGGCATCCGCGAGCGCACGGCGCAGATACTCGTCGTGCTCGTCGGCGGTTTGGTCTTGCACGTGGTCGGCTTACTGGACGATCGGCGACCGCTGCGGGCGCTGCCCAAGCTGCTGGCGATCATTGCCGTGGCGCTGTTCGTCGCCGTCGTCGGCCGTGTGCGCATGGCGGAATTCGCGGGGCCGACGGTTTCTGTCGTGCTGACCGCGGTGTGGTTTGTCGTGATCGTCAACGCGTTCAATTTCCTGGACAACATGGACGGGCTGAGCGCGGGAGTTGCGGCCATTGTGCTGCTGTTCCTCGCCATCTGCGGGCTCATGGCGGGTCAGGTGCTCGTGCCGGCGCTGGCCGCCGTGTTTCTGGGCGCCGTGGGCGGGTTCCTGATCTTCAACTTCCCGCCGGCCCGCATTTTCATGGGCGACGCCGGCAGTCTCGTGCTCGGCTACGTGATTGCGACGACTTCCGTGCTGACCACGTACCACCGCAGCGCGGAAGGCACGCCGCCATACGCACTGGCGATGCCGCTCGTGATTCTCGCGATTCCGCTCTACGATTTTGCGAGCGTGGTCGTCATTCGGCTACTGGAAGGCCGCAACCCGATGACAGGCGACCAGCGGCATTTTTCGCACCGCCTGGTCGAGCGTGGCTTGAGTCGCCGCTTCGCCATCTTGACGATCTACCTGGCCGCGGCGACGACCGGCCTGGCCGCGACGCTGCTGCCCGGCGCCAGCCTTCGCCAGACGATCACCATCGGTGTCATGGTGCTGATGGTGCTGGCGATTGTGGCGATTCTGGAGGCGCCGCTGAGGCGAAAGGCGTAGCGACGCCGCGTCACAGCGGACGCTGCAGGCTGAGGGCTGATGGCTGAAGGCTGATGGCTTTCTTCGACCGCATCCTGTTCTATGTCCTGCTCGCGGTGCTCGCCGCGCGGCCGCTCATCAGCGAGACATTTCAGCCGCTGGAAGTGTCGTTTCTGGAGGCGCTGCAGAACACCGGCGGGCCGACGCCGGCGACGACCGCGTGGCTGGACTGGATCACGCTGTTCACGGCGGTCATCGCGCTCGTACGGCGGTGCCGCTGGCGGCAGCACATGGCTATCGGCGCCGGCGTCGCGCTGCTGGCGGGCGCGGCGGTACTGTCCACGACGGCGGCCGGGGACAAGTCAACTGCGCTACTGGCGGGCTCGAACCTCTTCATCGGTGCGCTGGCGGGGGCCGCACTCGCCGCGTTGCTTGAAGCGCGCTGGATGAGGCAGTTGTTGCTCGCCGCGCTGCTGGCCACCGGCGCCACCTCGGCGGTCAAATGCCTCAAGCAGCAATTCAGCGAAAACCCGCTGGTGCAGCAGGAATGGGAGGCCGTTTACAAGCCCAGGCTCGTGCAGCAGGGTTTCGACCCACAGGACCCGCTGTTCGTCAATTTCGAACGCCGCATGAAGGCCGGCGAGGTCTACGGCTTCCTTTCGCACCCCAACATCGAGGCCTCGTGCCTGATGATGTGGGCGCTGGTGGCGGCGGGGGTGCTCGGGGGGTGGTGTGCGGCGACTTTGGGAAGTTCGAAGCTCGCTGGTTCCCCACGGCCGACACGGGGGTCGGCCGCTACATTGCTGTGGCACCGGCTAACAGCCGGTGTCCTCCGGCCGGTACGGAGCCCGGCCGCTACATTGCTGTGGCACCGGCTAATAGCCGGTGTCCTCCGGCCGGTACGGAGCCCGGCCGCTACATTGCTGTGGCACCGGCTAATAGCCGGTGTCCTCCGGCCGGTACGGGGGTCGGCCGCTACAGCGGCGTCGCTGGCTGGTCATGCGCTGTTTTGCCTGCTGTTGGTCGCGGCGCTGTGGTTCACCAAGAGCCGAGGGGCGGCGATCGCGGGCTTCATCGGGCTGGCGGCGTTGGTGGGCCTGAGTTGGAAGGCTGCCTGGGCCAGTCGTCACGCCAAGCGTGTGCTCGCCTTGTTGGTCGCCGGCTATCTCGCGCTGGTCAGCGTGGGGCTGACGTATGGACTGGTCAAAGGCACGCTGCCGAGCGCGTCGCTGGCGTTTCGGTGGCAGTATTGGACCGCGGCTGCCCGGGCGCTGTGGAACGTGCCGCTGACGGGTCTGGGGCGCGAGAATTTCGCGTATGCGTACATGCTGTACAAGACGCCCGAGGCGACGGAGGAGGTGAAAAACCCGCACAATTTGTGGGTGTCGCTGCTCGTGGAACTCGGGCCGCTGGGGCTCGTGGCGGGCGTGGTGCTATGCGGGGCGGGGCTACTGGTCGCGTTGCGAAACGTGGCGCCAGCGGGCGCCAAGGCCGTGTCGGCCGTGAGTGGCCAGGGCGCCGTTTCTGCCGAGCGACGTCGGCCACGGGGGGCCGACGCTACACACCTGTGGCACCGGCATCTTGCCGGTGTTCTGCGGCCGGGGCAGATCCCCCCCGCCACAGTGGCGGGCGCTGCCACGGTGACCATCGGCGTCCTCGTCCTGCACGCGGTGTTGTCCGGCACGCCGCTCAACGATCTGGGCGGCGTACTCATATGGGTGCAGGACATTCTGCTGCCGTGGCCGCTGGCGTTTGCCGCCATGCTCTGGTTGCTTGCGCACTCGGACAGCGCACGCTGGGAAAGCTGGGTCACGACCGGCTTGTGTGCGGCGTTGGTGGCCGCGCTGGTACACGGGTTGGTGGATTTTGCGCTGCTGACGCCGGGCGGGCTGGCGGTATTTGTGCTGTGCGCGGCGGGCGCCACGCGAGGCGCCGGCGCAGTCGAAGTCGAGCGCAGCCGGCGGGCGGGGATTGTCCCGGTTGTGCTGGGCGGCGCGCTGATTGTGAGCTATGGCTTTGTGCTGCTCGATCTGCGGGACGCAACTGTCGCGCGCACGAAGGTCCGCGCGGCGTTTCAGGAGGCTGGCGCTGCGAACCAGAGCATCGTCGAGCGCGAAAAGGCCCTGGCGCGCGCGGCCGGCATGGCCGAGAAGGCGGTCGCGCGCAATCCGCTTGACACCAGCAACTACATCCGACTGGCGACGGCACGCGAGGCCCTCGCGCGGGTGTACGCGGACGAGAGTCGGGCGGAAGATGCGAAGTTCACGTGGCACGCCGCCGCTGACGCCTGGCAGCAGGCCGTCGAGCGCTACCCCACGAATCCGCGGACGCGAATATCCTGCGGCAAGGCCTGGTTTGAAGTTTGGAAACAAACCGGCGACCCCGACGCGGCACGCCGGGCACGCGAGCACTTCACCGAGGCACTGCGGATCGACGAGTGCCGGCCCGTGGGCGAGGTTGTGCGGCTGCGGCCCCAGGAGCGTGAGCCGGTCAGCGAATACTTGCGGGCGATCCCTCAGAATGTCGCGCGGGATTCCGCTTCCTGACGGTTGCGGCTCGGATTGGCGCGGCGAGTGCATGAGAAAACCCGCGCGAGCTCACGCGGGTTTTCTCTTGGCGAGAAGGTTATCAACCGGTCAGCGCGTCCGACGCAGCAGGCCGAGCCCGCCGAGCAGGAGAATGAGCGTGGCCGGTTCGGGCAAGACGCCCGTTTCCCCGGAGAAATCGGCGCGGATGTACGTGTCGAGCGGATTGGCGGGGTCGTACAACGCCGGCACCCAGCCAAGCGGCGCGTCGACGAAATCGACATGTCCGCGCATCGCACCTGTTTGACCGATCAGATTGAAGTACTGCGGGACGAGGCCAGCGACGATGGTCCCAACGCCGTCGAGGCCGTAAGCGTTCTGGCCGGCGTGGCCATACAGGGCCACGTTCTGCAAATCCAAGGCCCACAGCAGGCCGGACAGCGTTTGGTTCGGGAGGTAGACCGTGCCATAGATCTGGAGGTCGGCCGCGCCGGGTGCCGTATTCAGGCCCGTGCCCACCAGGCTGACATTGAGCGGACCTTGCGGGGCGTCCGAGGTCGTGAACTTCACGCCGAGCACAAAGTCGCCGGCATAAATCGGAGCACCCGCCACCGCCCAAACCGGGTAGACCGGCTGGTTTGGCCAGTTGGGCCAGTAGGCCGTGACTTCGTGATCCAGGGAATTCGGGGTGTACTGCAATGTGTCGGGTGCCGCACCATGCGTACCCCACTCGGGGGTGCCATCCGTGTTGTAGGCCCCGAAATTGAAATCGTGCCCCGTAATCGGCGGCAGGATCGGTGCAGCATACGCCGCTGCGGCCACCAACAGGATGCTCAGCCCCAGAATCGCTCTCATCTCGATTCTCCTTTCAAGCCGCGTGGCCAAATCAACAACGGCCGAGAGCCGCTGCGTGTTGGGCACGCCGACCGGCTCAATCTCTACCAGGTCTTAGGACCCCGAAAGCGCGGAAATCAAGTCCGATAGGCTCGCGAAACGGAGAGTCCAGGTTTTCCGAGGTCTTTTGAAAGTACCGCTTGCCGATTCATACTCCGCGTGCTATACTATGTTATACGTAGTATGCGGACTCCAAGCGCGAGGTCATTAAGATGAGAATCGAACGCGAACTCATGCGGGGCGCGGGACCAGTTGCCGTGCTGAAACTGCTCGAACGCCACGAGATGTACGGCTACGAGTTGATCGACGCACTATCAAAACGCTCTGAAGGCGTCCTCGCGCTGGGCCAGTCCACCCTTTACCCCATGCTCTACAATATGGAAGCCAAGGGCCTGATCGAAAGCACAGAGCGGGCAGCGCCTTCCGGCCGTGAGCGACGCTATTACCGCCTCACCCGGACGGGCCACGCGCAATTGGCCCAGCAAACCGAACAGTGGGTCGCGATCAGCCGTGCCATGCTGGCTCTCGGCATTCTGCCTGGACCGACCACCACCCAGGAGGCGCTGGCATGACCACCACCGCCCCACAACACGAGTCACCGCCCGCGCCGCAGCGCCTCTGGTCCGACATCTTGACCACCCCGGTCGGGGATCTGCTGCGCGGGCGGATTGGCGCCCGCTGCCGACCGCGACCGCGTGACCTGATTGCCACGTGTGGTCTCCCGGCGGAACTCGCCAGCCTGGTCTGGGAGGTCGTCCGCCGCACACGCCTCTGGTCAACCGAGAAAGTCGCGGTCTCGCGCGAGCTGATCGCGCATTTCGAGGATGGCTTGGCCGTGGGGACGAGCGCAGCAGAACTCGGCGTGTCGTTTGGTGACCCCGCGCAGGCCGCGGCACTGATTCGGCGGGCCAAGCGCAGGAATCGCCCGCTCATCTGGAAGGCGGCGAAGCTCGCCGAGAACGCGGTCGCCGCGGTCCTTTCCCTCGCCCTGCTGCTCTACACGATCCAAGTCGTGCGGCTATATAGCCACGCACCGAACATCACGCGGAATTACGTCTCCGAGTGGAATCAAGATGCGCTGACCGTCCCGCCGGCCGAGCGGGCCTGGCCGGTCTACCTGGCCGCGATGCAGGCTACGAACGGGTACTGGGAGCACAATTGGCATGGCGACGAACTGTCGCCGGGCAGCTCGTCGTGGCCCGACATCACCGAGTTCATCAACTCAAATGGTCGCGCGCTCGAGCTTTACCGGCAGGCCGCGGCCATGCCCAAGATCGGCCTCGTGCTGGGCCGGGAACCTGATGTCGATTACATGGTGAACAACGCGGGCCAACCCATCAAGAACGCCGGCGCCGCGCCCGACCCAAATCCTGAGTTCATCAGCGTCCTGCTGCCACCCCTAACGACGTTTCGGTCGGTGTCGGGCATGCTCAAGGTGGATGTTTACCTGGCAGCCCAGGCGGGTGATGCCCAGCGCACGCAGCACAACTTGGACGCCGTCTTTGGAATCGTCGCTCATGCTCGCGAGGTGCGCCTGATGCTCGCGGACCTGGTCGCGCTCACGATTGCCGGCGACGCGTGCCGCACAATCGGCGCGCTGCTGCGCGCTAACCCGCAGTTGTTCGACGATCATCAGTTGGCCCAGATTGCGCATCGGCTGGCCGGCCTTGGGGGTCCCGAGGGCTTGCGCACGCGGTTCGCCAGCGAACGGGCCACGGTGGAAGACTTTCTACAGCGCTACTTCACCGACGACGGCCACGGGGACGGCCTGGGCCGGCCCGAACTGCTCGCGCGCCTCGCAGTGTTCACATCTGGCGACCCGGCCCCGACGCGCTGGACGCCGACTATCGGGCTAAACACAGTCCTCATGCCGGCGATCAGCCCCTTCATGGCCGGTAAGCGTGAAATGCTGGCCAAGTGCCTCGATTTCTTTGGCCGCTACGAGGCCGAGGCGGCCACGCCGCTCTGGCAGCGTAGCCCGACCACCGTGGATGACGAGTTCATTCAGTTCCGTACCTCCCTGCGTAACGAAGTGCGCTATGCACCGCTCATGATCCTGATGCCGTCGCTGGGCCGCGCGGGACTTATGTACGAATACTTCGCGCAGCAGCGCGACGCGACGACCGCCGCGCTGGCACTCGCGTTGTACCACCGGCAGCACGGCTCCTGGCCACAGTCGCTCAATGAGCTCGTGCCGCAGCTACTGCCGCAGGTCCCGCCGGATCGCTACGATGGCCAGCCGCTAAAATACTGCCTCGTCGACGGCCACCCGTTGCTCTATTCGATCGGCGTCAACCGCAAGGATGACGGCGGGCGGTTGCCGTCCCCGCCGCCGGACGGGACTAAGACACCGCTGGCAGAACTCAACCGCCAGGCGCGCCGCTGGCAGCCTGCGCCGACCGCGCAGCGCGGTGCTGGCGCAGCGATGGAAAAGCCGTTGCCCGACGGCGACTGGCTGCTCTGGCCCCCGGTCGAGTAGTTGCGGTTCGCCGCAGGGACCGGACTGAAGCGCCGGTAGCCGTCCATTCCGATCCGTGCTACGCTCCTCGTCGTTTCGATAGCTGTCTCGCGGTCTGTGAACAACCGGGTTTGACGAGGAGCAAGGATGCGGTTTTCAACAAAAGCCATTCACGTCGGCCAGCAACCCGACCCCACCACGGGCGCCACGGTGCCGCCCATACACGTGACCAGTACGTACACCCAGGCCGCGCCCGGCCAAAGCAAAGGCTTCGAGTACTCGCGCACGGATAACCCCACGCGCCGCAATTACGAGGCCGCCCTCGCAGCACTCGAAAACGGCCAGGCCGCGGCGGCGTTCGCCTCCGGACTCGCCGCCAGTGCCGCCATCATCGGCAGCTTGCTCCGCCCCGGCGATTCGCTCGTCGCGTTCAGCGATCTCTACGGCGGCACCTACCGGCTCTTCGAACGCGTGTTCCGTCCGTGGGGGTTGCTGCCGCGGTACACGGACCGGACCGATCCGGCCGCGTTCGGCGAGCTAGTCGATACGACCACACGCCTGGTGTGGATCGAGACACCCACGAACCCGCTGCTGCGGGTGTTGGACATCGCCGCCGTGGTCCACGCGGTGCGGGACGCCGAGCAGCGTTTGGGTATGGATGCAGAGCGGCGAATTCTGGTCGTGGTAGACAACACTTTTGCGACGCCGGCGCTGCAGCTTCCGCTGGCGCTGGGGGCCGATCTGGCTGTCCATAGCACGACCAAGTACGTCGGCGGGCACTCCGATCTGGTCGGTGGCGCCGTCGTGGCCGCAGAGGCAAGAACGCTCGAGCCGATTCGGTTCTACCAGAACGCGGCCGGCGGTGTGCCGGGCGCGTTCGATTGCTTTCTCGCGCATCGCGGCTTAAAAACGCTGGCCTTGCGCATGGCCAGGCACTGCGAGAACGCGCAGCGCATCGCCGAATGGGCCGTGTCCCAGGGGGCTTTCGAAAAGGTGATTTACCCAGGTTTGTCTACCCATCCGCAACATGAGCTGGCCAAACGCCAGATGGGCGGCTTCGGCGGAATGGTGACCTGCGTGCTGCGCGGCGGTTTCGCGGCGGCCAGCAAATTCATGGCTTCAACGCGGCTGTTCTCGTGCGCGGAAAGCCTCGGCGGCGTGGAATCGCTCATCAACCACCCGGCGGTGATGACCCATGCCTCGATACCGCGCGAAGTCCGCGAGCGGATCGGCATCGTCGACGGCCTCGTGCGGCTCAGCGTGGGCGTCGAGGATGTTGCGGACCTCATTGAGGACTTGCAGCAGGCGCTGCGGGCCTGACAGACCGCTGCCGGACGGCCGGTGTGGCACAGGCTAACAGTGGCCGGGTGTGGCACAGGCTAACAGCCTGTGGAGTGCACCGGCGATTAGCCGCTTGTGCATCAGAACACGAAGCGCCAGCGAGTGCCATGGACGAACCACGTGGACACCGGCTATTAGCCAGTGCCACAAGAATGTAGCGGCCGACCGCCGTGTCGGCCGTAGCAGCGCGTGACTGTCCCAATTCCAGGACCCGCCAGCAGTTGCGGACATTCCGACATTTTGTTGCATTTTGTTTTTTGTTTGTGCTATACTACTTTTATCGG
>JAGVEP010000054.1 GCA_020058145.1 Phycisphaerae bacterium
ACCGTGCGCAGCCAGCCCGCGCAGGCCAAAGCCGCCGCCCGCGCGGCAGCCACCCAGCCCCGCGGCGTGCCGTAGCCGGTCAATTTCCGCATCAGCAGTCCCAAGTTGAACGCCGCCGTGTGGATCAGGTAGCGTTTCGCGATCTTCACCCGCCCTTTGAGCCAGACCCGCCGCTTGCCGCCCTCGTCCACCCGGTAGCCCAGGAAGGCCCGCAGCGCCAGCGAGTCGGCACAGCGCCAGGCGATCTCGCGCTCGCTGTCCAGCTTCTCGAAGTAGCCCAGCAGCAGCATGCGGAAGTACACCCCGGGCGGAATCGACGGCCGGCCCATCTTCTGGGCGTAGAACTTCGCACAGGCCGCCGCACAGAACGGGTCGAAGCCGGCCGCCGCCAGCAGGGCGTTGAGCTGCTGATAGAACGGGTGGGCGGGCGCCGCAGCCAGCCGCTCGGTGGCGATCCAGAAGTCCCCCTGCGTCTGCTCGGGCCGCCGTCCCAGCGCCATGGCGCCGTCCTCCGCGACCGACCTTCGTCCGGAACGGGCCGTATTCTAGCATTCCTAGCTCGGGCGGTCAAGCGACTTTTTCAACGGACTGCTAGGCTCGATCTGGGCCGGCGTCGCCTGAACCGGGGCCCCGTATTTCACGTAAAACTCGCGAACCATGGTCTGTTCGGCGTTCATTTCCTGCCTCGCTGGGCGGACAGAGCCCGCCCTACCGTCGGCCTTCACGGCCCGTACTTGTACACGGTCAGCAAGTACAGACGCTGCGCCGCGTCGTGCTGAAAGCCGCACTCGGCACCCCAGGTGGCCGCCAGGGCCTGAAGCTTGCCCTCGTCGGCGCGGGGGCGACGGGGTCGGCAGTAATGCCGGGCAAACTCCGCGTCCTGCGCCAAGACCACAGCGCCGACCACGCCGCCGAGCCACGCCGATTTCGACCCGGAGACCGGCATGGCGGGTCTCAATCCGGCGGTAGTTTCACCTGACAGGCCGCCTGGGCCGAGACGACGCGCTTGGTCAAATAGTCCACGAACGTGGCGCGGACGGTGATCTCAGCGTGCTGTGGCGGCCCTTTCGGCCAGGGACATTTGATCGTGTAGTGATTCGTCCACAGTTTGCCGTGCCAGAGCTTGCCGACTTGATCGACGGGGACGAAGTACTCGCCGACGAAGTTCTTGCCCGGCGGGTTAGCCAGGTCATAGAGCTGAATGCGGACGTCCCCGGCGATCTTGAGCACGTCGCCGTCATGGTCAATCGGCCGCAGGTAGACGGTCACGCCGTCGTCGCCGGGCTTGCCGTCGTAGTCCGCGCCGGCGGTGAGTTTGTCGATTTCGAGCTTCTCGGGATAGAAGACCCGCTTGAGGTCGTCCTCGTTGATCGACCGGGCGACGTCGAGTTGCTTGTGCAGCTCGCCGATCGTGGCTTGCTGCGCGACGAGCTGGTTGTCCTTGCCCTTGACGGTCTCATTCAGGCCGTTGATCTCGCGGCGGAGATCGACCACGGTGGTGTTTTCACAGCCGGCGGCGGTGAGCGCGAACAGCCCCAGGAGTGTGAAAACGACACGCACGGAGCACCGGCAGGACGCCGGTGTCACCCGGCCGACCAGGAGGCCGACCGCTACATTGGTGTGGCACCGGCTAATAGCCGGTGTCCGGCCGGTACGGAGCCCGGCCGCTACAGTTGCCACGGGGTGTCGCAGAGGCTCACGCACGGTTTTCCGGTTCCTCCACTACCGTCCGCATCGGCCGCGGGGCGGTTTGCGGCATGGCGTCCAGAATCCGGTCCGCCAAGCCGTACGCCACCGCGGTCTCGGCGTCCATCCAGTTGTTGCGGTCGCAGTCGGCGGTGATCTGGTCGAGAGTCTTGCCCGTGTGCTTGGCCAGAATCCCGTACAGGTGCTTCTGCAGCCGCATCATCTCGTCAAGCTCGATCTTGATGTCGGTCGCCGGTCCGCGGGCGGCCCCCAGCGGCTGATGAATCATGAAGCGCCCGTGCGGCAGGATAAAACGCTTGCCCGGCGCGCCGGCGGCGGCGAGGACGGCGCCCATGCTGGCCGCGAAGCCAAGCACGTAGGTCGCGACCGGGCACGGCAGGAACTGCATCGTGTCGTAAATCGCCAGCCCGCTGTACACGATGCCGCCGGGCGAATTGATGTACAGGTGGATATCCGCCTTGCGGTCTTCGTTCGCGAGAAACAGCATCTGGGCGACCACGACGTTGGCCACAGGCGCGTCGATTTCATCGCCGAGGAAGATGATGCGGTCTTTCAGCAGTCGCGAGTAGATGTCGTAGGCGCGCTCGGCGCGGCCTTCGCGCTCGACCACGATCGGAATCAACGTCTGAGAGCGTGTCATGCCGACGGTGCCTTTCATTTCTTTTTCTTCTCCACGCGGCTTTCTTCGAGAATCTCGTCGATCAGGCCGTACTCCTTGGCCTCCTGCGAGCTCATGTACCGATCGCGCTCGATGTCCGTGGCGATCTGGTCGGCCGGCTTGCCCGTATGGCTGGCCAGGATGGTGATGAGGGTCTGCTTGATCCGCATGATCTCATCGGCCTGGATGCGCATGTCGGTCGCCTGCCCGGCCACGTAGCCCCACGGCTGGTGGATCATGATCTTCGCGTGCGGCAGGGCGTAGCGCTTGCCCTTGGTACCCGCGGCGAGGATCAGGGCGGCTCCGCTGGCCGCGCCGCCCACGCAGTACGTCGCAATGTCGCAACTGAGGAAGCGCATCGTGTCGTAAATCGCGAGCGTATCGTCGATGTCGCCGCCGGGGCAATTGATGTACAGATGGACGTCCTGGTCGCGCTTGACCGATTGCAGGTAGAGCATGCTCTTGATGACGTGCGAGCACACCGTGCTGCTATTGATCGTAATATGCGGGTCCAGCGGCAGGTCGAGGAAGATGATGCGGTTGTCGAGCAGCATCTCGTTCAGGCCCATCTGTCGCCAGGCCTGATAGGCGCCGCCGCCGCCGCTCTGTAGCCGCGGCCGCTCGTATTCCGGCCAGTGATGCATGCCAACTCCTTTCGTGCGTGTGGCACCGGCATCTTGCCGGTGTTCGTGTGGCACCGGCATCTTGCCGGTGTCCTCCGGCCGACACGGGGGTCGGCCGCTACATTGGTGGGGCACCGGCTAATAGCCGGTGTCCTCCGCCGGTACGGAGCCCGGCCGCTACATTGGTGGGGCACCGGCTAATAGCCGGTGTCCTCCGGCCGGTACGGAGCCCGGCCGCTACTCGGCCGCCTCGACCGACGCCTGGTCCGCCAGGTGTGCGATGCACTTGTTCTCGCGAATCTGCGTGATCAAGTGCGACAACAGCCCGCGGTTTTGCAGGTCGTCACGCACGCGGTCAAAACGCTTGTTATAGAGCTGCGACATCCGCGCGATCTCGGTGTTCACTTCCTCGTCGGTCACCTCCACGCTGAGCGTTTCGGCCACCTTTTCGAGGACGAACGTCAGCTTGAGGTCGCGAGCCACTTGCTCTTTCGCCGAGGTTCGCAGCGCGTCGATCCGGGCCTCGATGTCGCTGTCCGGCACGCCCTGCTGCTGCATCTCGATGATGCGGCGGACGACGGCGCGATCGATTTGCCGGGACGAAAAATGCTCCGGCAGATCGAGTTGCGTGCTTTTCAGCAGGTATTCCTCGACCTGGACCTTCTTGGCCCGGTCGGCCAGATCGCCGCTCTCCGCCTCGAGCTGCTCGCGGAAGTAGTCGTGGGCGCCGGCTTCGCCGTCAAAGCCCCAGGCCTTCAGGAAGTCCGCCAGCTCTTCGGGCACCAGCCGCTTGAGTTCGTGGATCTTGAACTCGAACCGGCCCTCCTTGCCACGCAGCTCGGGCCGCTCGTAGTCGTCGGGGACCTTGCAGTCCGTGGCCCGCGTATCGCCGGGCCGCGCGCCCGCGAGCACCTCGCCGAGATTCATCAGCGGGACGTTGTCGAGCCGCGCGGGTCGCACGCCGACGGTGACGTTGTCCTCCCGTTTGACCTCCTGACCGTCGACGGACAGGATCACGTCGGCGATGATCTGGTCGTTCGGCTCGGCCGCAGCGCTCACCGGCTCGAACCGCCCGCGCATTTTTCGCCGCTGGAGCAACTGCTCCGCGACCATCGCGGCGGTCACCTCGATCTTGGGCGTCTTGATCGGGATGCCCTTCAGTTCCGGCAACTCGAATTTCGGCTTGATCTCGATCTCGCAGACGTAGCTGAAGTCGCCCGTCTCCGGGAGCTTCAGGTGCTGGAGGGCCTCGTCGAAGTCCACCAGCTTGGTGCCGGAGTCGGTCGGGATGCTGAACAGCGGGTCGCCGAGTACGTCGAGCTTCTCTTTTTCGAGCGCGGCGTAGTACGCCTGTCCGACGACGGACGTGGTCAGCGACTCGCGTACATCATGCCCGTAGCGTTTCTCGATCAGCCGCCGAGGAGCACGTCCCTTGCGGAAGCCCGGCACGAAGGCGTCGTGCATGAGTTCCTTGTAGTTGAACTCCATGTGGTCGGCGATGATCTTGGCGGGAACGGTTACGGTCAGTTCCTTGCGCAGGACGCCGATCTCCTTGAGACCGATCTGGAGTTCCTTCTTGAGTTCTTCCAGGAGGCGTTCCTGCTCGGCCTGTGCCTTGTCCAAGGCCTCACGATCGACGGTACCGGCTGCTCCGGGGATATCCATGCTCGTCTCCCGATCTACTATCGGCCGAGCCTGCGCTGCGGCCCTATTCACACGCTGCATTTGCCGCCCGCAACCACGG
>JAGVEP010000120.1 GCA_020058145.1 Phycisphaerae bacterium
ACGCACGCGACGCCGGCAAGTTGTGCCCCCGCCGCCCGTGCCGCCGGCCACGCCAGCAGCACCGCGCCGAGTATCCAGGCCCACAATGCGATCGTGCTCGGCACGAAAACGCACGGCGCAGCGCGCCGCGTTCCCCCGATGCGATCCGCCAGCAGCGCCAGCGGCCAATACACCAGCGGCAGATAGTGCGTCCACACCAGCGGCGACGCCAACAACATTAGGCAGCACCACACGCCGAACTGCGCCCGCACGGCCTGCCGCGCCGCGACCGTATCCGGGGGCCACGGACGCGACCGGCGCAAGCTCACGACCACGCTGACCAGCACGAATAGCGTCAGCAGGGCGGCGAAAACCGCCCGGCGCGTCCCCGGCGAAAAGTCGCCCACATTGACGTAGAGCTCCTCACGCTGTGACCAGCGCCCGGCGTTCAACGGCGACAGCAGCCGCCGGAGCACGATCGGCAAGGCGTTGTTGCTGAAGTGGGTCTTCAGCGGCTGCGTGCTGGTGAGTGTCTGCTCGGCCGAGCCCTCAACGAGCGCGCGTTCGTAGAAGCTGCGGTGCTGCGTTACGGTCGCGCGAAAGCCGAGCGCCACGAGTGGCAACCCCAGCCCGAGGACCACCGCCACGGCCCCGGCCGTCCCCGCCACGCGCCACCGCCGCTTGAGCAGAAAAAACACGATCAAGACCGCCGGCAGCAGCTTGATCAGCACGGCGAGTCCGAGAACCGCGCCGGCTTCCCACTCGCGTCCGCGCTCGACCAGGAACCACGTCGCCACGATCAGGAACAAGAGCAGGAGACTGACGCTGCCAACAACCACGCACGAGTGTAAGTATGGCAGACAAAGCGCCACCGCAATCAATAGCGCCGGCCGTGGTCGGTGCTGCCCGCCGTCGCTGAGCAGGCGTTCGACGAGCACCACGGTGACGCCGAACAGCGCCAGCGAGAGCACGCTGAAGACGACGATCGCGACCCGCAACGGCAGCAGGCCACACGGCAGCATGAACAGCGTGAAAAACGGCAGGT
The DNA here is from genome assembly GCA_020058145.1 of Phycisphaerae bacterium. GTDB lineage: Bacteria > Planctomycetota > Phycisphaerae > UBA1845 > Fen-1342 > JAGVEP01. The sequence goes on from JAGVEP010000120.1 coordinate 1,025, forward strand.
AGTTGTGGACGCCCAGGTCGGCGGCAATTTCACCCGTCTGGCGAAAATGGACGGCGTTTTCCCAAAAGTCGCGGAAATCGCTGCTGCTCTCGGCCCGCCAGGCGGCGATCGTCACGAGTACGACCGCGTAAACAACGACCGCCGCCAACAGGAGCCGCCAGCCGCGCGCGTGGGGCTCGGCCTCGGGCGCGCGACCGGTCATTTGCTTGTCTTCCGGGACCCCAGCAGTCGAAAGGTATACAGCCGCCCGAGGTGCCGCAAATACCGCATTTGCTCGGCGGCGTTGAGCTTCGTTCGGCCGGCCGCGCGGTCCGCAAACGTGATCGGCACCTCCACGACGTTCCTCCAGCCGTGCCGCACGATGAGCTCCAGGGCGATCTTGTAGCCGATCGGGTGCAGCTCGTCCAAACGCAGTTCGGCCCGCCGAACCGCGAAAAAGCCGGACATCATGTCCCGCACCGGCGTGAGCGGCCGCGCCAGCAGTCGGCCTGCGAGGCTGTTGAGCCGCCGGAACCACGGCCAGTGCAGGTCCACCTCGCCGCCCGGCACGAAGCGGCTGCCGACCGCCATCTGTACCCGCGGATCACGCAGGACTTCGAGCAGGGCGGGAATACTCTCCGGCGGGTGGGACAGATCGGCGTCCATCACGACGGCAATCTCGCCCCGCGCTGCCCGCAAGCCGGTGATCACCGCGGTCGCCAGCCCGCGCTGCCCGCAGCGGACGAGGCCGCGAATCGGATAACTGCCCGCGAGGGTAGCGACGGCTGCCGCGGTGCCGTCGGGCGAGTCGTCATCAACGATCAGCAGTTCGGCGCGCTGCGGATCGAGGGCCGTGAACACTCGCCGGGCCAGCGGCGCAAGGTTCTCGCGCTCATTGTAGGTCGGGACGACAACCGTGACGGCGACCGATTCGTCAGGCATGTCGTTTCCGGGCGGCTAATCCGCCAGCGCATACCGCACGATGCAGTACAACGCCTTCAGGCCGTCTTTCCAGGTGATTTTCTTGCCCTCTTCGTACGAGCGGCCCGAATAGCTGATGCCGACTTCGTAGATCCGCCAGCGGCCGCGCGCCACCTTCGCGGTCATCTCCGGCTCAATGCCGAAGCGGTCCGAGCGCAGCCGCATGTTGCGCAGCACTTCGGCCCGGAAGACTTTGTAGCACGTCTCCATGTCGGTCAGGTTCAAGTTCGTGAACACGTTCGACAGGAGCGTGAGGAACTTGTTGCCGAGATAGTGCCAGAAATAGAGCACGCGGTGCTCATCCCCGCCGACAAAGCGCGAGCCATAGACCACGTCGGCCCGGCCATCCAGGATGGGCTTGAGCAGTTTCGGGTAGTCCTTCGGATCGTATTCGAGGTCGCTGTCCTGGATCAGCACCACGTCCCCGCGGGCGGCGGCGAAGCCCGCGCGTACCGCGGCCCCCTTGCCCTGGTTGACCTCGTGCTGAACCAGGCGGATGCTCGCGCCGGGAAACCGCGCGGCAAGCTGCGGATAAAGACCACGCGTGCCATCCTTCGAGCAATCATCGACGAGGACAAGCTCCTTTTCGAGCTCGACGGGCACCTCCAGCACCCGGCGAATGATCTCGAACAGCGTGTCCTTCTCGTTATAGACCGGCATCACGATTGAAAGCAGCATCGGGGCTCCAAGATGGCATCAAGGCAACGAGGCATCAAGGCATCAAGGCAACGAAGCGATTTCGCCATCGCGAGTCCGCATTCGCCTCACGCAGTCGCCGCCAGCAGCGGATATAGCCCGGCATCGCGCGACAGAACCGCATCGCGAATCTGAGCTCGCAACATCGCGATTGGCAGCCGCCACAGACGCCGCGCGAGCGGTGGCAGGGGCGCCAACCCTGGATCGGGGGCCGCGAACGCATCCAAGAGCGCCCGCTCCTTCGGCAACCGATCAAACTCCGGCCGGCGAAATTCCTCCCAGGTCTCGAGCAGCACCGGCAGCAGCGCCACGCCACGCCGGCTTACCCAGTTCAGCCCGGCAAAGGCCAGCAACGCGGCCGATTGAAGCTGCGGCTCGGCGTGGTGGGCGATCATCAGATGTCGGGCGGCCGTCGCCGGCTGTCCCTGGTTGTAGCACCGGCAGCCCAGTAAATAGCGCGTCGCGGGACAGCGCGGTTCGGTGGCCAGACGCTCGGCGAGCAGCTCCGGCAGCCTGTCCGCCGGGCATTGGGCGTACTGTCGAACCGTTTCTGCAAACCGTCGCCGATTCATCGCCTCACGAATTCGCTCGGGACCATCGGTCCACACCAACGGTAAACGCTAATTCCCTGCCGTCGGCCCGTCAACGGGGGACAGGTCTCGAGCCGGAGCGCGCTTCGCTTTCCCGCGTTTCGACGTAGAATGCGACCCGCGCGCCGCCCGGCGCTATCCCAGGACGCGGAGCGAGAGTGCCCATGAAAACCGTCGTCGTCTTGAACCATGACCAGATGGGCCATGGCGATATGGCGCTGGGGCAGAAAATCCTGCGGACCTTCCTGCGCAAATCGCCGGCGCTGCGCGAAATCACGGCGATCGTGCTGTACAACAGCGGGGTGAAGCTGGCCTGCGCCGGCTCGCCGGTGCTGACCGAGTTGAGTCAGCTCAACGACGCTGGCGTCGAGCTACGGCCGTGTACAACGTGCCTGGAGCACTACGGCCTGGAGGTCGCGGTCGGCCAGGCGTCGAACATGGATGAAATCGTGCAGGAACTGTCGCACGCGGAGAAGGTGATTACGCTGTAGGGCGGGCTCTGCCGACCGATGTAGCGGCCGGGCTCTGTACCGGCCGGAATGTAGCGGCCGACCCCCGTGTCGGCCGTAGTCCAGCCAACGGGCGGGTTCCGTCCCAGCCGGCCGGTTCGGCGCAAGCGCGGGAACGGATTCCCGCGAGAGTGGGTGCGAGAAGGGATTCTCGCACCAGGCCGTGCTGGCCCTTGACAGGGCGCAGCTCTGTCAAGGGCTGGCCGTCTTGCACAGTCAGTCGGTCGCGGGCGTCGAGAAGGAAATCCTGGTCTTCGCGTTGTTGTACAACCTCGTCCAGAGCGTGCGGGCCAGCGCCGCGGCGGTACAGGGCGTCCCGCGCGAACGGATCAGCTTTGTCGACGCGTTGCGGCAGCTCCGCTGGCCGCTGGCCGCCTCCGCACCGCCCGACCTGTGGGTCAATCCGCTACGTCCCGACCGCTACGAGCCCCGCGTCCGCAAACGTCGTCCGCCCGAGTACCCGCTCATGACCCAGCCGCGCGCCGCGCTGCGTAAAGCCCTGCGGAGAAAACAAGATGCGGCTTAAGTTAATGGCATTCGTGACTGTCCCTATTTTTCTGTTTCTCCGATCGGCCCCTGGCCGATCGTGGCTCGGATCCGATTGCAAAGTTTGTTTGCGAGTACGTCAACGGACTCCCAGATCAGGTGGTTCATGTGGTTCGTGTCGAAGTGCGTGGAATGGAAGTGGTCCTTGTTACAGGTAAAGATCACCGGCAATCCCAGGCCCCTAGCGAAACCAGCCTCGTAGTAAACGCCCGGACGGTGCCCTGTGAAGTCGGCCACAACAAACCGGCTGCGGCGGATTTCGGCGACCACATGGTCCATGATGTCATCATTGAACTCTTTGAAATCGACACGCATAGCGCGATAGCCGGCGGCAGCGATGGCGCTCTGGAAGCCGCCCAGGAAGGCATCGGTACAGAAGTCCTGCGACGTGCGGTCACCGATCGTCTCTTTGTCGCTGCCGAACCACATCGCGACAAATGCCTGCTCACTGGTCTCTTGTCCTCCTTCGCGTTCCAGCTCAGCGACGCGATTCCAGCCTGATGCGGTGAGAGACAGGTGGAATCCACCCGTATGCGCACTGGTCGTGATGTAGCCCGCGGTCCCAAGAGCCTTAGCCACCCAGAACGCCTCACCGTCGTTCTGAGCGAAGAACACCGACCAGCTTTGGCGGCGCCCCAGAGGTACGATCGCTCCAAGATGACGGGAAAGGCGTGCTACATTCGCCAGAGCCCGATCGAGTCGCTCGCCGACGCTGTGCGGGAAGCGAGTTTGCACGAGCTCGAGAGCGCTCACGCAGGCAAAACCGACGCAGCCGTCGTCGGCCGTACCAAGAGCAAGTAGGACGGGAGCCCCCCGCAACGACATGTAGCGCGTGACGGCGGACACGCGCCAGCGATCGTCTGCGAGTAGTTTAACCTCGGGCTGATATGCACCATCCAGCGCGAATCGCCCACAGGTGGGGCAATCGAGCACAGGCGTGTTTGACGTGAGCCACTTGGCAATCGGCACGTCCGGTCCATCACAGAGAGGACATATCATGGTTAGCGACATCCGTCTTACACTCCCCGCGGGCGGTCTTCGACGAGGCCGAGCAGCACCACGCCGGTGAGGAGCAGCGCGCCGCCGACCCCCATCAGGATCGGGCGCGACTGCTCATCCAAAAAAAGCTGGGCATGCGGATAGCGTTGCATCGCCTCATTGATGAACGTGCTCAATTCGGGCAACAGCTCGTCCGCCAGCGGCGGGGTGTCCGCGCCTGTGGGCGCCGCGGCATCGGCGAGTCCAGACGCCTCCGCCTCGCCCGGCTCCACGAAGATCGTCTCGACGTTGGGGATCAAGAAGACCTTCCCAAACTCCTGCCGC
>JAGVEP010000023.1 GCA_020058145.1 Phycisphaerae bacterium
GAGGGCGCGGACCGCGATGGCCGGTACGGAGCCCGGCCGCTACAAGACCACGCGCTGTCCAGCCACCCATACGCCCTGCGGCGGCGGCGCGCGGTTCACTAATTCGGCGACCGGGTCGGAGACACCTGGCGAACACGGAAACGCCGCCAGATCGGCCTGCTTGCCAGCCTCCAGCGAGCCAATTTGCGCCTCCAGCCCCAATGCCCGCGCGGCGTCGAGCGTGACCATCCGAAATAGCGTCTCCGGCGGCGGCGGGTCCGGCGTTCCGCGCCACACAAAGCGCACTTCCTCCAGCAAATTGAGATTGTCGTTGCTGGCGAGGCTATCGGTGCCGAGCGCGACCGTCACGCCGGCCCGCAGAAAGTCGCGGTACGGATGGGGCGGATGTCGGAAGAACCAGTGCGAGCGCGGGCAGTACACAACCACGTGCCCCGCCCGCGCCAGCCGCTGGGCATCGCCCGGGGCGGCGTAATTGAAGTGCGCGAGCAACCCCGGCGGCAGCCCGCGACTGCACTGCTCCAGCAACTCGCCCGCGGGCAGATGGGGGGAGTCCAGGTGGCACTGCGCCAGCAACTGCCGCATGAAGCTCGGCAAGGCGTTCACATCGCCGCGCAGAAACGCGCATTCCTCGTGCGTTTCCGCCCAATGCGCACACCACGGCCGCCGCCGCGCGGTGGCCAACTCGACCGCGGCGCGAATGTGTGCAGCCGGCACGGTGTACGGCGCGTGCGGCGTGATGCCGGCGGTCAGGAGCCGGTCTTCTTCGATCTCATCGAGCGCGGCGCGCAGTTCCTCGGGGTTGCGCGGCGGGTCGTCGGCCAGCGTCAGCAGCTCGGCGTAACACACCTTGCGGATTGAAATGCGTTTGAGCACCGGCCAATTGAGATTGCGGCGGGAAATGTCGCCCACGCAAGTGACGCCAGCCCGCAGTGACTGCCAGGCGCCGTCCTGCACGCCCTGTTGTTCACGCTCGATCTGCCCGGCCGCCTGGCGCAGCTTTATGAGCTGCGAAAACCACGTCCACAGCGGCGCCGGCGTGAGCCGGCCGACGTAGCCGGTGAGTTCGAGGTGCGTGTGCGGATTTACCAGTCCGGGCGTGAGGATGGCGTCGCCGAGATCGACCACGGGCTCGGACGGCGGAGTCGCTGAAGCACCCGGCCCGAGCGCAACGATCCGGTCCCCCTCAATTTGCACCGTGCCGTCGCGAATCGGCGGCGCGCTGACCGGTACTACCCATTTGGCCGCCAGAATCACGGCCGTTTCGCGTCCGGGCGCTCCGCCGGCTGGCCCTGGTCGAACCACGTGCGCCAGTCTTCGCCGAGCAGCCCGCTGGTGACATACGGCGTCATCGTGTTTTTGCACTGGCACAGCCCCGGCGTGTGCTCCAGCACTTCGCAGAAGCGTTCCAGCAGCCGCGGCATGCGCTCGACCGCCGCCATCGCCCGCTGCCGTTCGACCTGCTCGGGCAGCACGCGGCCGTCCTCGAACGGCCGGTAGTTCGTCCCGTCCTCGGCGTAGCGGCCGACGTAGCACAGACTGGCGTAGCACATCTGCAGCTCTTTCGCGAGGAACACCTCGGGGGCCAGCGCCTGACCCAGCAACTCGCCGCCAAAGCTCGCGTACTTGCGGGTCTCGGCCGGCGTCTCGTGCCGCGGGCCCTCCACGCACACGTACACGCCCCCGCCCGCGAATTCGCACTTCTCCGCCGTCAGCGTATCGCTCAGGGCCTTGCGCAGGCTCGGGCAGAAGACCGGCCATTGCCGCAGGTGTCCGAAACCCTGGTCTTGAAAGAGGGTCTGGGGCCGCGCGACGGTCTCATCGACCACGTCGTCGACCACGACATACTGGCCGATCTTGAAATTGTGGCTGATGGCCCGCGTCTCGCTCCACGAGATCATCGAGCGCGTGCCGAGGTCTTTCAGGGCGTAGACGTTGGCGCGGTAGTTCACGAAGCTGGGCGTGCGCTCGTAACCCAGCTCCCCATGACGTGAGAGGAAGAGGAACTCGCCGGACCGCGCACGGCAACGGTAGATGGGCTGCGAGCTGCCGAACGGGGTGGTCTGCGGTCCGAGCCGCTCGGCCACAAAGGCCCCCTCGTGAAGCAGGTTGTACGCATCCCGGCCGCCGATGCACGCCAATGTCGCCGTCATCCTGCCGCTCCCGCTGCTGAATGCCCGCTGCGGTTCCTGCAACCGGGCGGAGTATAGCGGCTGCGTCCGCGCGGGAACAAGCTCACCCGCCGGCATGGGACGCAGTCTTCGCCGGCGCCGCGCGCCCCGTCGTACTTGGATCACCCCGCGTGCCGAATATCCGCCGCGATGCTGTGCAAGTGATCCAGCGCGCGGGGCGCAATGGCCACGTCGAGGATCGCCCGGTCGTCTTCAAAACGACGTTCCAGGACTTCGGCAAACCGCTCCAGAAAGCTGAGTGCCCGGCCATCGTGCGCGGGCACGGACAGCACCATCCGCCGCTGCTCGCCGCGCATGCGCCGATCCACGCCCTCCTGCAACGGCCCCAACCCGTCGCCGCGCCGTGCGGAAATGAGCAGCGCCTCGGGGTATTTCGCCCGCAGGACGGCGAACGTGGCCTCGTCCGTGACGGCGTCCACTTTGTTGAGCAGCAGCAGCATCGGCTTGTCGGCCGCGCCGATTTCCTCCAGCACGAGGTTGACCGCCTCGATCTGCGCTTCGGCCTCCGGGTTGGCCGCGTCGACCACGTGCAACAGCAGGTCCGCGTGAATGGTCTCCTCCAGCGTCGCGCGGAACGAGGCCACGAGGTGGTGCGGCAGGTCGCGGATGAACCCGACGGTATCCGACAGCAGCAGATAGCGGCCGCTGCCCAGGTCCCACCGCCGCGTCAGCGTATCCAGCGTCGCAAACAGCCGGTCCTCCGTGAGCGCGCCGGCACCGGTCAGCGCATTCATCAGCGTGCTCTTGCCGGCGTTGGTGTAGCCCACCAGCGAGGCCGTGTAGAAATCCTTGCGGGCGCGGACCGCGCGGACCTTGCGGCGATCGATATCGGCGAGTTGGTGCCGCAGGAACGCGATACGCTTGTCGGCCAGGCGGCGGTCGATCTCGATCTGCCGTTCGCCGGGACCGCGCGTGCCGATGCCGCCGACCGCACCCGCAC
>JAGVEP010000188.1 GCA_020058145.1 Phycisphaerae bacterium
CCAGCACGGCCCGCCGAACCGTCGCCGCGATGCCGACCGCGTCGATTCCGGCAGCCGCCAATTGCCCCGCGCGCGGGCCGTGCTCGAAGAACCGCTCGGCCGCCAGACCCAGCCGAATAATCGCGTCGGTCGGCAGGCCCAGGCGGTTGGCGGTCTCGAGAATCGCGCCGCCGAAGCCGCCCGCAAGCGAGTGCTCCTCAACGGTGATCACCGGCCGGCCGCGCGTGATCGCGGTCGTCAGCATGTCTTCATCGAGCGGTTTGGCGAAACGCGCCGCGACGACGCACGCACCAATGCCCCCCTCGTCCAACTGCCGGGCGGCGTCGAGCGCTGCCGAAACCGAGTTGCCATACGCCAGGATCGTGGCGTCGGGGCCGGCGCGCAGCACGCGGCACTTGCCCAGGTAGAACGGGGGCGCCGCACCCAGATCGAGCGGTACCATGTCGCGGGGATAACGCAGAGCCCAGGGGCGATCGAGTTGCAAGGCGAGTCGCAGCGCCTGTTCCATCTCGGGCTCATCGGCGGGCGCCATGACGACCAAGTTCTGGAAGCCGCGCAGATAGGCAATGTCGAGATAGCCGTGGTGCACGGCGCCATCGCCGCCGACCAGCCCAGCGCGATCGATGCAGAATCCGACCGGTAACCCCTGGAGCACGACCTCCTGAAACACCTGGTCGAAGGCCCGTTGCAGGAACGTCGAGTAAATACACACCAGCGGCCGCAGTCCGGCCCGCGCCAGGCCCGCGGCGATGTCCACCGTGCAGCTTTCCGCGATACCGCAGTCGAGCACGCGCTCCGGAAACACCTGCCGCACCTTGGCGAGGCCCGTACCGTCGGGCATGGCGGCGGTCAACGCATAGACGCGCTCGTCCGCGCGCATCAGCTTCGTGACCAGGTCGGCAAAAGCGCTGGTCCAACTCTTGCGCTCGCTCTTGACCGGGCTGACGCAGTCGCCGTTGACCTCCAGCTTGCCGGGGCTGTGGTACGCGCAGGGGTCCTTGGACGCCCAATCGCAGCCGCGGCCCTTCTCCGTGTGGACGTGGAGCAGCACGGGGTGCGCTACGTCCTTCAGCAGTTCGAGCAGGTCGATGAGATGCCGCAAGTCATGCCCGTCCACGGGGCCGACATACAGGAAGCCGAGCTGCTCGAAAATCTGGTGCGGCGAAACGGTCGCTTTGATGCCGCCTTTGAGGTGCTCCAGCGCGTCGTGTACGCTCTTGCCGACGACCGGGACACGATCGAGCAGGCCCTCGACCTTGTGTTTGACTTCCTCATACAGGCTGCTCACGCGAAACCGGGCGAGATACGTCGCCAACCCGCCCTGCGTCCGCGCAATGCCCATCGAGTTATCGTTCAGAACCGCAAGAAACTGCCGCTTCAGCGTGCCGGCCTGGTTCAGACCCTCCAGCGCCACGCCGTTGACGATGCTGGCATCTCCCACCAGGGCGACGGCCCGGCGATTGGCCCCGAGTACCTGGTCGCCCCGCGCCAAGCCGACGGCCGTTGCAATCGCCGTGCCCGCGTGGCCCACGTTGAACAGGTCGTATTCGCTCTCCGACTTATTGGGGAAACCGCTGACCCCGCCGGCTTGGCGCAGCGTGTCAAAGCGTGCGTTTCGGCCGGTCAGCAGCTTGTGTACGTAGCACTGGTGGCCGACATCCCACAGCAGCCGGTCGTGCGAAAAATCGAACACGCGGTGCAGCGCGATCGTCAGCTCGACCACGCCGAGATTGCTGGACAGATGCCCGCCATTCGTGCAAACGACGTCGATAATGCGGGTGCGGACTTCGCCGGCGAGCTGCTCCAGTTCCGGCAGCGAGAGCGGTTTCAGGTCCCGCGGCGACGAGATCGAGTTCAGCACGCTCTTGGTCAAGGCCGTTTCCTCAAACTCACGCGGTGCGGGTTACCGGTCGCGCTCGACCACAAACCAAGCGAGCGCACGCAGGCGGTCGGCTCGCGCGCCGAACGGTTCCAGCGCTTGCACCGCTTCGTTCACTGCGTGTCTGGCCTGCCGGCGACTCTCGTCCAGGCCAAACGCCGCCGGGTACGTCTGTTTCGCGGCGGCGGCGTCTTTGCCGACCGCTTTGCCGAGCTTGGCGACCGTCCCGGTGGCGTCCAGGATGTCGTCCGCGATCTGAAACGCCAGCCCCAGATGCCGGCCATATCCACTCACGGCCGCCAAGACCTCCGGCGGGGCCGCAGCACACAGCCCGCCGAGACGGCAGGCGGTCTGAATCAGCGCCGCCGTCTTGTGCTCGTGGATGTATTGTACCCGTTTCGCCTCGGTCGGGCGTGCCATGCCCTCCAAATCAGCTCCCTGGCCTTCGATCATGCGCAGCGCGCCCGCGGCGAGCGTCTCCGATAACGCGGCCGACAAGTCGCCGCCCGCGCGTGGGCTCGCGAGCAGCGCGAACGCATGCGCCAGCAGCCAGTCGCCCGCCAGGATCGCGAGGCCCTCGCCGAAGACCTTGTGGCTCGTCGGCTGGCCACGCCGCAGGTCGTCGTTGTCCATCGCCGGCAGATCGTCGTGAATCAGCGAAAACGTGTGTACAAACTCCAGCGCCAGGGCCGCCGGCAAGGCGCGCGGCGCGGCGCCGTCGCAGACCCGGCAGCATTCCAGCACCAGGATCGGCCGCACACGCTTGCCGCCGACGTGCAACGAATACTGTACGGCGGCGGGCAGCCGGCTGTGCGGGCTCGCCGCGGCGGAAACCTCGCTCAAATGCGCGGCGAGTGCCGCATCGACCTCCGCACGGGCATTATCGAACCAGGTTGGAAAATCAGCCCCGCCCCCCGGCGTGACGGCGGACGCGCACGGCGGCTGAAGTTCCCGCTGGACTTTCTGCATCCCGACAGGATAGATTCCCGAACGCCGGGATGGAAGCGCGTTCCCGCTTTTCCGGACCCCGGGCGCCGGTTCACCTACACCGGCCAGGCAGCATGGACGACCCGCCGCTGACCCCTGAACTCGTGCTCCAGGCCTATTGCGCCGGCATCTTCCCGATGGCCGATGAGGACGGGGCGATTTCGTGGTTCAGCCCGGACCCGCGCTGCACCTTCCCGCTTGCCAGCTTTCATGTCCCCCGCACGCTGCGCCAACTGGTCCGCCGTAGGGTGTTTGATATCCGCGTCAACACGGCTTTCGACGACGTGATCGCCGCCTGCGCCGACCGCGGCGAGGAGACCTGGATATCGGCCGAGGTTCTGGCGGTGTACCGCGCGCTGCACCGCGGCGGCTGGGCCCACAGCGTCGAGTGCTGGCACGCCGACCAACTCGCCGGCGGGCTCTACGGCGTCGCCATTGGCGGGGCTTTCTTCGGCGAGTCGATGTTCACCCGCGTCAGCGGTGCGTCAAAAGTCGCCTTGGCCGCACTGGTGGAACGGCTGCGGGCCCGCGGCTTTACGCTGCTGGACGCGCAATGGACCACGCCCCACCTCGCCCGCTTTGGCGCCGTCGAAATCCCGCGGCGTGAGTACCTGCGGCAGCTCAAGGCCGCACTTGCGCGCCCCTGCCGATTTGTCAATCCCTAGCGGCCGACCCCCGTGTCGGCCGTAGGACGCCGGCTATCAGCCGGTTCCACAGGGGTGTCGCGACCGACCTCCGCGCCCGCCGGGGACCTCACAAACGTCGAAACGCATGAACCCCCGGTTCGCGTGCCAGCGCCTCCTGGAACCGCTCGAGCCGCGCCGCCGGCCCAGAGACGGTCAGCCGTCCGACAACGCTCTCGGGGTTCTTGCTCACGGTCCACGACTTGCGGCGGACGCCGGCCTCATGGACCAGCCGCTCGACGAGCGTTGCCACGTTGTTGGTCGGCAGAAAATCCACTTCGAACGTCGCGATCGAACGCCAATGGGCGATCAAGTCTTCAGCCGATTCCAGCGTGAACAGAACCCCGGTTGCCAACAGCGTCCCGAGCGTGCCCAGGAAGTAGGCGCCGGCCCCGAACGCCATACCGACGCTCGCCACGACCCAAATGGTGGCGGCCGTCGTGAGCCCGATGACGTTGCCGCGGAACTGAATGATGGCGCCGGCACCGAGAAAGCCGACGCCGGTGACGATCTGGGCCGCGATGCGCGTCCGGTCGACCGTGCCGCCGTCGGCCATCCGCACGGAGACCACCGTGAACAACGCCGCCCCGAGACAGATCAGGATGTTGGTGCGAAACCCGGCCGGTTTGTCGTGGGTCTCGCGTTCCAGCCCGATCAGCGCTCCGGCCGCCACGGCCGCCAGCAGTTTCCAGAGTTCGGCCCAATCCTCAGCCATGCTCGACGCTCCAACCTGCACGCATCCCGTGCGCGCGGATTCTAGCGTGTGGAGCCGTGCCGGCCGAGCATCCGGAAGCGGGTGTCCGCTGCGCTTCGCTTGACGCCCGGCCGGACGGCGATACACTCGCGCGTGCTGAAAATGCGTTGATCCCGTAGCTCAACTGGATAGAGCGTTGGCCTCCGGAGCCAAAGGTTGTGGGTTCAAATCCCGCCGGGATCGTTGATGTAAGCCTTGCCGAAACCGTGACTTACGGTTACCTGCCTGCGTCGGGCAGTGCGGCCTGAGAAGTCGGAAATCCGGTAATTACCGGATTCGGGCTTGTTGGAGGTCGCACCGTGGCACGTATCGCAATGAAAAACATCGACCCGTCGATTCCGGGGGAGCCCCCTACCGGCTGCATCGCCGATCCGGTCAAGCCGTCGTCACTCTGTCGGGACGGGGCACCTACTGCGGCCCCTATGGCTCCGCCGGGAGTGCCGAGCGACCGGGCGGCCCTGGCGGAATGGGTGGCGCGCGGCCGACGGCCAGCCATGCCGGACGCTGTCCCGCTGTTCGTCGCCGAGTCGATCCTGGAGTATGTGCGGTACAGCGAGGCGTACTACGCCAAGCCCGACGGCACACCGAATACGGGCGAACTGTGCCACGTGCTGAAGGCTCTGTCCGGGCCGGCAGGTAGCGGCCGAACTCCGTCCCGGACGGCAGGTAGCGGCCGTGGCTCTGTCCCGGCCGTCCGAGCCACGAGCGTCAGCGAGCGCTATTGCAGGCAGCGCGGGGAGCGCGGGCGCGTGGGCCCGCGCTCCCCGGAGTGCCTTGCCCCCCCCTCCCTCATCTGGAGGGGTTGGGCGAGGGTATGAGCCTCGTTGCCTCGTTGCCTTGTTGTTTTGTTGCCTTGTTCCCTCGTTGCCTCGCTCCCCGAACGTTGCCAACCGGGGGGTGTCGAGAAAAAGAAAACTTGCCACCTTCACGGCGTTGCGCCAGAGGGCCGTTTCCACCCCCCGCCGACCGACGCCGCCTGCCAGGTCCGACCGGCCCGGACCCCGCCTGGCAGCCCCTTGTTTCGACCACGGGGCCAACGGTATCGTAGAGGCGGTGGGCCAGGAATCACGTGTCCGCGGTGCGGGCCGGCTGACAGGCATCAGCGCCGCCGACGTCGGCCGCTGGAGAGAAGCGATGCGCTCGAATGGGGAATCGCTGTTTAGCCGTCTGGCCGTGCTGTTCGTACTGCCGGCTCTGGCCCGAAGAATTGGCGCAAGCGCCCACCCGGGCAGTGTCCAGGTGGGGCGTGCCCATACCGCGCCCGTTGCGTATACTCCCCGCTATGGACGCCCCGCGCCAACCTGCCGACCTGCCGGTTTCTGGCGAACACCGCCGGTTTTTTCTGCTGCGTGCCACCTTATTCCCGCAACACTACGTCTGGTTCGTATTCGTCTCGTCGCTCGACATCATGTTCACGTGGCTGATCCTGCACTATGGCGAAGAGCGCGCCCAGGAGGTGAACCCGGTGGCCGACGCGGTCATCGCCGTGCGCGGCTTGCCGGGGCTGGTCGTGTTCAAATTCCTGTGTGTGGTCGTGGTCGTGTTGGTTTGTGAGATCGTCGGACGCATCCGCCACAAAACCGGACTTTGGTTGGCATGGCTCGCGGTCATACTGGCGATGGTGCCCGTCCTGGTGGGCGCGGCCCACATGGGTAGCATTCTGCGAGAGGTCCGCGTCGAAAGCGCGACCCCCGTGCCATGAGTGTGGACGCGGACATCCTGCGCATCTGCGACGTGAATCTGAACCGTGGCCGTGAGGCGCTGCGGGTCATCGAAGACTATGCCCGGTTCGTGCTCGATGACCGCGATGCGGCGGCGGCGGTGAAGGACTGCCGGCATCACGTGCGCACCTTGGTCGCTGCCCTGGGACACGACGCGCTGCTGAGCGCCCGCGACATCAGCGGAGATGTGGGACGGGAGACGAAAACCTCGCTGGAGCTGAGCCGCGACTGCCCAGCGGATGTGGTCCGCGCGGCGTTCGTGCGCCTGAGCGAAGCCGCGCGCGTCTTGGGCGAGTACGGGAAGCTGGTTTCGCCCGCCGTGGCGGCCGCCGCCGAGGCGTGGCGGTATCGCGGTTATGAGTTGGAGCTGCGGGTCGTGCTGCGCGGCACGCTGCGCCGCCGATTTCGGGAGGCGCGGCTGTACGTGCTCATCACCGCTGAGTTGTGTCGTCGCCCTTGGTTGGAAGCCGCTGAGGCGGCGCTGCGCGGCGGCGCCGGCTGCCTGCAACTACGCGAAAAACGGTACGCAGACGGCGAGTTGCTGCGGCGGGCGCGGCAACTGCGCGAGCTGACCGCTCGACATGGGGCGCTGCTGGCGATTAACGACCGGCCGGACCTGGCCCGGCTCGCCGGCGCGGACATCGTGCATGTTGGTCAGGACGACCTGTCGGTCCGCGAGGCGCGACGCATCGCTGGGGCCAACATCCTGGTCGGCAAGAGCACACATACAATCGAGCAGTTCGAGACGGCGTGTGCCGAGGAGCCGGACTACGTAGCGGTAGGCCCCATGTTTGCCAGCGGTACGAAGCCGCAGGAGCACATCGCGGGCCTGGAAACGCTCAGCGCGGCCCGCCGCCGGACGGATTTGCCGCTGGTCGCCGTCGGCGGCATCACGTTGGAGAACGTCGCCGCGGTGCGGGCCGCGGGCGCCGATGGCGTCGTGGTTTGTGCGGCGGTGATTGGCGCGGACGACGTGGAGAGCG
>JAGVEP010000217.1 GCA_020058145.1 Phycisphaerae bacterium
CCGAGGCAGAGCGTGCCCCCGCCAGGCCGCAGGCACGGGGTGTGACGGTGGTGGCGCCCTCCGGGGAGCCCGCGCCTGCGCCGCCGCGCGAGATGGTGATCAACACCGTCCAGCGCGAAGAGTGCCGCATCGCGATCCTCGAGAGTGGTCGGTTGGAAGAGATCTACATCGAGCGCGCCGCGGCCGAGAACCACGTCGGCAACATCTACAAGGGCATCATCACGAACGTCGAGCCGAGTATCCAGGCCGCGTTCATCGACTTCGGGCAGGGTAAGAACGGCTTTCTGCACATTTCCGACCTCCACCCGGAGTATTTCCCCGAGGGGGTTGGGCAGACTGAGAATGTCGGCCGCAAAATGCCGCGGCGAAGTCGCCCGCCGATCCAGAAGTGCCTGCGGCGCGGCCAGCAGGTGCTGGTGCAGGTGACCAAGGAGGGGATCGGGACGAAAGGTCCGACACTGTCGACGTATCTGAGTATCCCCGGCCGGTTCCTGGTCATGATGCCGGGCATGCGGCGGCTGGGCGTCTCGCGGCGCATCGAGGACGAGGAGTCGCGCGGTAAGCTGCGGGACGTGCTGAGCGAGCTCGAGCTGCCCGAGGGCATGGGTTTCATCGCCCGCACCGCAGCCCTTGAACGCAACAAGCGCGAGCTGCAGAACGATCTCTCGTACCTCACGCGACTGTGGCGCGCTGTCGAGCGCCGGATTCAGAGCGAGGCGGCCCCCGCGGAGCTGTATCGCGAATCGGACCTCGTAATCCGCACGATCCGCGACGTGTTCACCGACGACATCCGCAAGATCGTGGTCGACGACCCGGAGGTGCTCACGCGGGCCCGCGAGTTTCTGTCCATTTTCAGCCCGGACTCCGAGCAGGTCGTCACGGCCTACGCGTCCCCCGAGCCGATCTTCCACAAGTACGGCATCGAGGCCGAGTTGGAGCGTCTGCACTCGCGACACGTACCGCTCAAGTCCGGCGGCTCGCTGGTCTTCGATCAGACCGAAGCCCTCGTCGCCGTCGACGTGAACAGCGGCCGCTTTCGCACCGAGGATGACGCGGAAGCGACCGCGTATAAGATCAACTGCGAGGCCGCCGACGAAATCCCGCGCCAATTGCGGCTGCGCGACCTCGGCGGCGTCATCGTCTGCGACTTCATCGATATGCGGCTGGAGTCGCACCGGCGCGATATCGAGCGGCGGCTGATCGAGAATCTCAAGAAGCACAAGGAGCGGGCCAAGGTGCTGCGCACCAGCGCGTTCGGGCTCATCGAGATGACGCGGCAACGGCAGCGGGCCAGCCTGACCCGCAGCGTGTACCGCGATTGCCGGCACTGCCGCGGCACTGGGCTGATCAAGACCATCGAGTCGGTGACGCTGGACGTGATGCGCCTGATCCAGCTCGCCGTCACCCGCGAGCATATCCGCATGGTCGAGATCAGCGTCTCGCCGGACGTGGCGTACTTGCTGCAAAACCGCAAACGGGCACTGATCAACGAGCTGGAGACGAACCACCGGCGGATCATCTCGATCCGCCCCGAACCGAACTTCAGCCTGGACCAGGTGGAAATTACCTGCACGGACGCGCGCGGCCGCGTCGTTCCACACACGTAGGGTGGGCATGGCCCACCAGGCATTGTCCACCAACGCCTGACCCAAACGGAGCCAGGGCCATGGACTCGAAACACCTTGGCGAGGCGCTACCGCGGCTGGTGTCCCGGATCGTGCAGAGCTACTCCGCTGAGCCGCGCACTCAGCACATTGACCGCGAGTTCCTGCCGTCGCGTGCGGTCATTATCGAAATCTGCGGCCTGCTCCTGGAACTGACCTATCCTGGGTACATCGGCCGGCGCGGCCTGACGCGGCACAACATCAGCTTCCACGTGGGCGAGCTGCTGCCGCGGTTATGGGAACTGCTGACCGACGAGATCACGCAGTGCCTGTGCCATACGCAAGAATCCGCGAGCACCCCAGCCGCCGACACCCAAGGCGCCTGCCGCGACCAGGCGTCGGAGCTCGCCGGACGGTTCATTGAGCGCATCCCCGCGGTCCGCGCCGTGCTCGCCGACGATGTGCAGGCGGCCTTCGACGGCGATCCGGCGGCCACCGGGACCGCCGAGATCATCCTGGCGTATCCGGCGATCCTGGCCATCACGATTTTCCGGTACGCCCACGAGCTGTACGGGATGGACGTGCCGCTGATCCCACGGATCATGACCGAGCACGCCCACTACCTGACCGGCATCGACATTCACCCCGGCGCCCGCATCGGCCGGTTCTTTTTCATCGACCACGGTACCGGGGTCGTGATCGGCGAGACCACGGATATCGGCGATCACGTCAAGATCTACCAGGGCGTCACGCTCGGCGCGCTCTCCTTCGCCAAGGACGAACGCGGGCGGCTGATCCGCGGCTACAAACGTCATCCGACGGTCGGCAATCACGTGACGGTCTACGCCGGGGCCACGGTACTGGGTGGCGAGACCAAGCTGGGCGACGGGTCCATCGTCGGCGGCTCGGTTTTCCTGACGCGCAGCGTCGATCCCGGACACCAGGTATCGATCAGTCCGCCGGTGCTGCGTGTGCGTCCGCCCAAGCCGGCGGATACGACGATCCGGCCGGAAACCGTGGACGAGAGCGGGTCGTGACCGGGCAGCCGCGGACGGAGCGCGGGCCCATCCCCGACGCTCGGAATGGTGAATGGCGGCGTCCGTCGGATATTTCTTTCATGGGACGTCCCGGATGGGATGATCCCGAATAGATGTTTGAGCGTCGCGTCGCGTCGGCCCAGCTCGTAACGATCCAACAGCGGAGATCTCTCTCCGCCTCAGGCTCAAGGCAGGTGCGGAAGATGGCACGGACCCAGCGCGACAGACCCCGGCTGAGATGGGACAGATCGACCGAGGCCGACGGCGACGGGCAGGTGCGGAAGCGTCTTCTGCCCCAAAAGCCTCGACCGCCTCGCTTGACAGGCACCGCCTCATAGATGTCCCCGGAATTCCCCCGGAATTCCAGCAATCATGCTCCCATGCTACCCCGCTCCATGGGGCAGACAAACGATGCCGTTCCGCTAGAATAGGCCCCCGCTCGGCCCGGCGCACCCCTGGTGCGGTCTCAGACGATGCGTGGGCACGCCGGCGCCGGGCCACTGGCCGGAAAGGATCCGCGTTGCGCGCAGCACCCGAGGGCGAGTCGCGGTCCTGGCGCGACCATGTCGCCCTCGCTCTCCAGATCGTTCTGACGGCGGTCGGCGTGCACATGTTGCTCGCCGTCGGGTTCGTGGTGCGTTGGCACGGCCGCCCGCTCGCGGCCTGGCGCCACCCGTACGTTGGTCTGCTCGTCATTCTTGCGGCGGCCGGGCTGCGCTGGCTGAGCAGTCCGGCATTTCGCCGCTGGACCGCGCGGAACCTGCGTCTGGATGCGGCCGGGCTAAGGCAGTTCGCCTCCGGACAGGGGAGGATTCCCTGGCGGCCAGCCATTCTCTGGGTGTTTCTCGGGGCTTGGCTCGCCTACTTGGCAAATGACCGGTGTCACGGTTCCGGGGACACGGTGCCGACGATGTGGACCGCGTACACGCTCGCCCACGACGGCACGCTGGCGCTCGACCGCTTTGTGACGAACGACTCGCTGCCCTATTTCGTCAGCCGCATCGGCGAGCATACATACACCGCCTACAACCTCGGTGCAGTGATCCTCGCTGTGCCGTTCGTTTGGGCAGCGGACCAAATGGGTGGGGACGTGCTGGTGTTCGATCATTTGCGACGGCTTGAGAAAGCCATCGCGGCCTTTTACGCCGCGGCCGCCGTTGCCGTTGTCTTTCTGGTGCTGCTACGGCTGGTCGCGCTGCGGACTGCCGCTCTACTAACGGTGTTCTATGCGTTCGGGAGCGAGAACTGGGCGGTCTCCAGCCAAGGACTCTGGCAACACGGGCCCGTCGCTTTGTGCGCCGCGCTCGTAATGCTCGTCGAGGTGTACTATCGGGGGTGCGTCCCCACCGGAGCGATCCTGTTGCAAGGGTTGCTGCTCGGTTTTGGGGTCGCCTGCCGCCCCACCGCGGCGCTGCTGGCTCTCGCCTGGGTGGTGCTGCGGCTGGTGCGGCAGCCGACTCGGACGCCGGCGCTGATCCTCGGTCTGTGCCTGAGCTACCTGCCGTTTTTGTGGGTGCACTGGACGGTGTGGGGTTCTATCTTGGGGCCGTACCGTAACTTCGGTACCGCAGACGTGTGGAGAGGTGATCTTCTAGGGGGGCTCGCGGGGCACCTGGTCAGCCCGGCGCGCGGCCTGCTCGTGTATCAGCCGCTGTTCGCGTTGGTGGCTTTGTCCTTCGCGCCGCTTGTCTGGCGGCGGCTCGGCCCAGGCACGACAGCCGCGCTCGGCGCATGGATCGTGGGACACCTGCTCTTGGTGTCATCTTTCGTCATGTGGTGGGGTGGCTACTGCTGGGGGCCGCGTCTGCTTACGGAGTTGGCCCCCGCGTTCGTCTTGCTCGTGGCGCCGACGTGCGAGCACCTGGCACGGCGTCGGACCGGTCGCGTGGCGGTGCATCTCCTGATCGCCTGGTGCATCCTGCTGCAAGGCGCCGGCGTGCTGGACCGCGAAGCTGGCCGGTGGCACGTCGACCCGGTCAATGTCGACCAGGCCCCGCAACGGCTGTGGCAGTGGCACGACCCCCCGTTCCTCTACGCCTGGACGCGGTCGCACCGCCCGTGAGCGTCACCCAGCAGTGACAAATAGGCGATTCTTCGCACCCCGCCGGGGTGCGGCGGGGGTCGGAAACCGTTGACGGGCCTGGAAGTAAGGCGGGAGTCGGGCGTCCCCGGCGCCGTCGTCTGGGGTGCTCGGCCCGCGCCGTCGTGCCGGATGCTGCCGCGCTGCTGGCACTCGCGGGCTGGCACCACTACCGCTTCTACCAGAAGACCGCCTTTCGCCCGGAGATCACCGCAGACGAGTGGCGGGCGCTGTGCTGGGCGCGAGAGAACCTCAACCCGGCGGCGGATTTCGTCGCCACCATGTACGGCACTTCGGGGGCCTACCTCCCGGGCGTCGCCGGCCTGCCCGTGACCCGTTGGCACGCGCACCCCGTCGATCAACTGCCCGCGGCCCAGCGCCAGGCCGCCACACGCCGCATAACACACGTTTGGCTAATCGACCGGGAGGCCGTGCAATCGCCGATCGGACGGCGTGATTACGATACGGAAGTGCTGCCTTTGCAGGCGCTGCTGGCGGAGCGCAGCCCCGTGGAAGTCTTCGTAGCGGGGCCAGTTCACGTGTACCGCGTGCCCGCGGCGCGGCTCTAAAACCGCATCACCGGTCCCGACACGGCCGGGTCGCTCAGGCATTGTTCGAGCGTGTCGATGTACACGACCCAGCACGCCATCAGAGCCAGGTGGCACGCCAGGACGAGCCAGAGCCCGGCCTCGCTCTCCCACCGGCGGCGGCAGTGATACAGGAGCGCGGCGCCCACGCCGAAGAGCACGCCTTTGTAGGTGATCAGTGAGCCGGGGCCGTCCAGAAAACTGGCGGCCAGCACGTTGACCTCCGCGAAGTTCCCGCGCGGAAGCTGTGTGCAGGTAAACGCCAGATCGAAGAGCCCACACACCAGAATGACGGTGAACAGAATCGTTATTCGAAATGCACGCCGGTCGCTGAAGGTCAACCGGACGGCCGCGACAGTGCGCCAACCGCGTGCAACCCCGCTACGGTCAAGAAGTTGCGGCAACACAGCGCCACCTGCTCGTGCAGCTTACGGACCCCAATGTCCGCGCAGCGCAGCAGGTGCTATCGGCTGTTTTTGCGCGCAGGTGTAGTCGCCGAGGTTACCGTTTCGCGGCCGCGGCGGCCTTGGCGGCCGCGATGACCTCTTCCTGCACATCGCGCGGCGCGATGCGGTAAGACCCGAATTCCATCGCGAACGTCCCGCGGCCTTGCGTCATCGAGCGCAGCTCCGTCGCGTAGCCAAACATTGCGGACAGCGGCACTTCCGCCGAGACCACGGTCACGTCGCCACGCAGCTCGGTGCCGTGGATGATGCCCCGGCGAGACGACAGATCGCCGACGATCGGGCCTTGCTGGTCGGTCGGCACCTCGACCTCGACCTTCATGATCGGCTCGAGAATCGCCGGCCGGGCGCTGAGGTACGCCTGCTTGAAGGCCTCGCGGGCCGCGACCTGAAAGGCGATGTCGGAGGAGTCGACCGAGTGCGACGAGCCGTCCTCCAGGATCAGCTTGACGCGGACGACTTCGTAGCCGGCCAGCGGGCCATTGCGGCGGGCCGCCTGAAAGCCCTTGTCGCAGGAGGGGATGTACTCGGTCGGGATTCGTCCGCCGGCGACTTCGTTCTCGAAGACGTAGTCCTCTTCGGCGTTCTCGGGCAGGGGTTCGAGACGGCCGATCACGTGGCCGTACTGGCCGGAGCCGCCCGTTTGCTTGCGGTGCTTGTAGTTGAATTCGGCGGCCTTGGTCGGGGCCTCGCGGTAATTCACCCGCGGTGCGCCGGTGGTGACGCTGCAGCCGTACTCGCGGCGGATGCGTTCGACGTAGACCTCCAGTTGGAGTTCGCCGACGCCGGCGATGACGGTTTCGTGGGTCTGGGGATCGGTGCGCACGTGGAAGGTCGGGTCCTCGCGCACGAAGCGCGACAGAGCCTTGCCGAGCTTCTCGCGGTCGGCGCCTTTCACCGTCGAGACGGCCAGCGAAATGACCGGCTCGGGGGTCTGGATGTTCTCGAGCGCGTAATTCAAGCGATCGTCGCAGAACGTGTCGCCCGACGCGCAGTCCAAGCCGATGAAGGCCACAATATCGCCCGGACCAGCGTGGTCGACATCCTCGCGGTCGTTGGCGTGCATGCGCACCATGCGGCCGATGCGAGCCGTCTTGCGGACGCGGGTATTGCGCAGCGCGTCGCCCCGGCGGATCACGCCCTGGTAGACGCGGCCGTAGGTCAATTGCCCGAACGACTCTTCGACGAGCTTGAAGGCCATCATGACCGGCGGGGCATCGCTATCCGCGGTGATCGCGACCTCGGCACCGTCGTTGTCGTTATCGCGCGCGTAGTAGACGGCATCGACCGGCGACGGCAGATACTGCACGATCGCGTCGAGCAGCGGCTGGACGCCCTTGTTCTTGAACGCCGCGCCCATCATCACGGGCACGATTTCGCGGGCGATGGTCAGCCGGCGGATCGTCTGCTGCAGCCGCACGACGTCGACGTCGTGTTCCTCGAGCAGCCGTTCCATCAGTTCGTCATCGTAGAGCGACAACGTGTCGAGCATCCCCTGCCGGGCGCGCTCCGCAAGTTCCTGCAATTCGTCGGGGATGGGCGCCCGTCTTACGTCCCGGCCAGAGGTACCCTCGAAGTAAAGGGCCTCCATGGTCACCAGATCGACGACGCCGCGATGATCCTGCTCCAGGCCGATGGGGATCTGGAGCGGTACGGCTTCAACGCCGAGCTTCTCCTCGACCTCGGTGATAACGCGGGCAGGATCGGCGCCGACGCGATCGAGCTTGTTGATGAACGCGATTCGCGGCACGCCGTAGCGTTTCATCTGTCGGTCGACGGTGAGCGACTGCGATTGTACGCCACCGACGCCGCAGAGCACGAGAATTGCCCCGTCGAGTACGCGGAGCGAGCGTTCGACCTCCACGGTGAAATCGACGTGGCCGGGGGTATCGATGATGTTGATCTCGTGGTCGAGCCAATTCACGGTCGTCGCGGCGGCGGTGATGGTGATGCCGCGCTCGCGCTCGAGTTCCATGAAGTCCATGACGGCCCCGCGGTCCGCGCCGTGAACTTCGCCCATGCGATGAATCCGGCCACTGTAAAAGAGAATCCGTTCCGACAGGGTTGTCTTGCCGGAATCGATGTGGGCCGAGATGCCGATGTTTCGAATGCGTCTGATCTCATCCATGTTCGCACCGCTTGCTGAAACGCTCGTAATCCGTCACGAGCCGGCAACCCCCGGGGAGGCCGGCGTAATAACCACTTCGCCTCCTGCGAAGTCAGGCACGTTTTGTGACCCCCGCCGCGCGGGGGTTAGGGTGCAGTCTGCATACTCACACCTGTTTCGTGCGCGCTACTGTGGTGCTGACCAACGGATGACGGGGCGCCAAAAAGAGCAGCGTGCCCGTCACCGACCCGACAGCTTTCCTTGATGATAGCCATTTCGCGGCCGGAAGACAAGCGAGCGGCTCCTCCTGCAGCGATTCCGCAGGTCTGGTGCGCGGGTGAGGCGCGTCAGTGGTTTGCGATCTGAGCGGTGCTCGTGCGAGAATCCGTTCTCGCACGCATGCCCGCGGGAATCTCTTCCCGCGAACGGTGCTCGTGCGAGAATCCGTTCTCGTGCGAGAATCCGTTCTCGTGCGAGAATCCGTTCTCGTGCGAGAATCCGTTCTCGTGCGAGAATCCGTTCTCGTGCGA
>JAGVEP010000131.1 GCA_020058145.1 Phycisphaerae bacterium
CCTGGGCACGCTCACGCGCCCGGACGGGCTGCTCGTGTCGCTGGCGGCCCTCGGCACCGGTGCAGCCCATCTGCTCTGGCGACGCCGCCTGAGCTGGGGCCGGCTGGCCATCAACGTCGCGACCTTCGCGCTCGTCGTGGGAGCGCACTACGCCTTTCGGCGGATCTACTACGGCGATTGGCTGCCCAATACCTACTATGCCAAAGTGGATGGCCGAACCTGGTGGGACATGGGCTGGGCTTACGCCGGTCTGTGCGCCCTGGAATACGCGGCCTATCTCTGGATTCCGCTGCTTTTGGCGGCGGGGTATGCCTCTTGGCGCCGGCGGGCATTGCACGTGCCGCTGATCTTCGCAGCCGTGATCGTTCCCCACCTGCTCTACACCGTCGCGATCGGCGGCGACCACTTCGAATTCCGCCCGCTGGACCTGTACTTCCCGCTCGTGTTTCTGCTCCTGGGTGCTGGTCTGCAAGCCCTGGCCCACAGCCGCGTGCGGACCGTGCTCGCGGCCGGCTATCTTGTTCTAATACTCGCCGGGCTGGTCGTGCTGCCGTATCGAACGCATCGCGAGTTCCCGGAGCCGTACTTTTCCGGTTTTCCCGGGCGGATGTTTGATTCACAGGCCTCCGCCGACTACTTGGACCCCGGCCGCGATCCGATATGGCGACTCCCCGGGCTCCGCAACCACGCGGCGGCCCATCGCAGCCTGCTATTCAAGACCACCGCGCGTTTTGTCGGCCTGCGGCAGGAGGAACATCGGCGCTGCCTGGTGTCGCTGGTCGGCGAGGGCCAGTACCTCGCGCGGCTCGTGCGGACGGGCGTGCTGCCCGCGGACGTTCACATCGGCGTCGGGTGCGTTGGGGCCGTACCCTATTACTCCGATCTGCGGGTCCTGGACCAGCTTGGCCTGACCGATCGAGGTGTCGCACATTCTCTGCCCACCGCAGGCTGGCGTTACCTGGCGCATGACAAGCACGCGACATCAGCCTACGCGCGCGACCGCGGGGTGGATCTGTTCTCCGTACACGGGACCCACCTGATGCTGCGGCTCGGGGACCCCGCCTGGCTGCGAATGCTGGAGGTCGCCGCGACCGCACCCGCGGGCGTCCCGGTTTATATTGCCGATGTGGGCGAGGACAACTACTTCGTAGCCGTCCTGTCGCAAGGACTCGCAGCGGCGCAGCGACGCCTGCCGAAGCTGCGTTTTCAACCGCTGTTTTCCGACAGCACCGCGGAGTTTGTCCTGCGTGAGACGATTCGCCGTCAAAGCGAAGCGGTCGAGCAGAATCCCGGCGATGCACGCCTGAGAACGCTGCTGGCCGACACGTTTCTCGCTGCCGGTCAGGATCGTGCCGCCATCGCGCAATATCGAGTCGCGCTCGAGACGCGCAGCGCAGACACCTTTGCTTGGCGGGGCCTGGCCCAGGCATACGCGAACGTTGGCGAGCGCGGGACAGCCATCCGCACCGCCGAGCACGCACTGGAGCTCGCCCAACAGCAGGGCGACGAAGAATCGGTCGAGAACATCCGCCGGGAAATCGCCCAGTACCGCGACTGAGCGTGGCACGGACGTGCCGGACACACGCGCTGCTGTATAATTCCTACGCCTGTTGAATTGGAGCGTTCCACCCATGCGGTTTATGGCCAGTCTGTCCCTCGCGTCGCTGCTGCTCGTCGGCGGCTGTCCCACGGCCCAGCAGTCCGTCGTCACCGCCACGATCGCGGCCTCCTCGACCAAGGGCCCGGCGCCCTGGTCCGTGACGTTTTCGGGACTCACTTCCAGCTCGGTGAATGGCGGACCGCTGGAGTACCTGTGGAATTTTGCCGACGGCGGCTCGTCCGACCAGGCCGTCGCGACCCACGTCTTCCAAAAGCCCGGCTACTACCTGGTCAAACTCACGGTCAAGGACCCGAACGGTGAGCAGGGTGTCGACGCCGTCGACATTCGAGCCCAGGGCACCGGCGCCGTGGCCGTCATCGGCCCCGATGTGCGCAGCGGCGCCGTCCCGCTGACCGTCCAATTCGACGGCACCGGCAGCCAGGCCCCCGACGACGTGGTTCGCGACTACTTCTGGGATTTCGGCAACGGCGGCTCGTCGCGCGCGTCGCAACCCCGCATCACGTACTACTACGCCGGCACGTACACGGTCAAGCTCGACATCGAGACCGCCGGCGGCGTCGCGGCACACACCGAAACCACGATTACCGTCGGCGAGCGGATCGCCTCCCTCTTGTTCAACGGGAGCAGCTTCGCCACGTTGCCGCTCGGCGGCACGCAGAGCCTCGCGGCCTGCACATTTGAAGCCTGGGTGAAATCTCAGGCCGATGGCGGGACGGTCGTGAGCATCGGCTCCGGCGCGCTGACCGTCGACCTGCGACCGGCCTCGAATTCGATCCGCCTGACGGTCGCGGGCGTCAGCACCGACGCCGCGGCGACAAACCTGACCGGCACGTGGCGACACCTCGCCGCGGTGTACGACAGCGCGAACCAAGTCTGCGTGTTGTACCTGGACGGCGCGTCCATTGGTCGCGCCACCATCCAGGATCCACTCTCGGCGGACCAGTTGACCCTCGGGATCGGGCTGCGCGGCAACATCGGGGAGGTACGCTTCTGGTCCATTGCCCGACCCAACTCCGCGCTCCTCAGCACGAAGGACACCCGCCTGACCGGGTCAGAAACCAGCCTCTACGCCTACTGGCCGTGCGACGCCGGCAGCGGCCAGTTGCTCGCAGACCAGACCGGTCACGGCCGCACCGGCACGCTCGGCAGTTCGTCGAGCACGGAAGGCACGGCCGATCCGGCGTGGAGTTCCGACGCGCCGCCGGTGCAGTAGTACTCAGGGTTCAGCCGGTTGGCGTGCCCAGAGGCGGGCCGTGTGCGCGTTGCTGCGCCACGCCTCCGAAATGTCCACGATCTCAAGGCTCTGCGCGAGTTCACGCAGCTCGCCTGGCATGAGCACATGCGCGTCCGACGCCGGTTTTCCGCGCCGCGCCCGATGTATCGTGG
This sequence comes from Phycisphaerae bacterium, assembly GCA_020058145.1. Taxonomy (GTDB): domain Bacteria; phylum Planctomycetota; class Phycisphaerae; order UBA1845; family Fen-1342; genus JAGVEP01. The sequence continues at coordinate 3,008 of JAGVEP010000131.1, forward strand.
TGAATGTCTCGCACAGCAGGCTGCCGCCGGGCGCGAGCCAGTTCCGGAAGCGGGGGAACAGGGGGCGATGCAGATATCGAAACACGACGATCAGTTCGAAGCGTTGCTGAATCGTCGCCGGATCCTTTTCCAGATCAATTTGCACGAATTCGATGGGCTCGATCGCCGGTGCGCAGCGGGTCGCCAGATCGCGTGCGCGGTCCAGCGCGTCGGGCAGCAAATCGACCGCGGTGACATGCCAACCATGGCCAGCGAGAAAGACGGCGTCACGGCCGGTTCCGCAGGCCAGATCGAGCGCGCCGCGCGTACGGGTCGCCGGCGCGTCTAATTCGACCGTGTGGCTCGCGGATAACTGTGGCAGGACCTCCGCCAGGAACGCTGTCGGCCGCCAGAGGTGGCCGATCAACGTGGAATCAGGTCGTGCGGCGTACTCCCAGGCCGGCTGAATGCTCGCCCGCCGGCCGTTGTTCACGAGCCATGCGACCGCTGCGTCAGCGACCGCCGCCAGTCCGACCACGGGGACAATCTGGTGGCGGGGGGGCAACTCGTGCGTCCGGCGCGGCAATTCCGGCAGCGGGATGTTGACCGCATCGCGGATGGGTCGGTCGGCCGCGTCCGCAGCGGGACGTGGATCGAGGAAGTGTCGTGGAGTCAGTTGGGTAGACCGCATTGCTGGACCGAATCGGCTGCCTGAACAGAGAATCGGCGCTGCGCGCGTCGAGACGACATCGTACGTCCACTCGACGTGTCCGCAAACCGCTGGGCGGATCCGTGACACTTCCGGCGGGGCGCCGAGTTTTGGCGCGGGTTCTTCCACGGGAGTTGATCCGCAGATTACGCAGATTACGCAGATGGGAGGTCAGGCAACGTGGGAGCAGAACAGCAGCGCGATCCGCGGACGTATGCCGTCATTGGCGCGGCTATGGAGGTTCATCGTGAGCTTGGCTGCGGCTTTCTCGAAACGGTTTACCTGGAGGCCCTGGCCCAGGAGCTGGTGGCCCGCGGCGTCCCTCACCGGCGC
>JAGVEP010000136.1 GCA_020058145.1 Phycisphaerae bacterium
AGTACACGCCGGATACTGACCATCCCTGGCCTCCTGTGCGGGTGATGTTGTCAACACCACCATCTTCACGGGAGGCCAGTGCTTGCGCAAGCGCCGTAAATCCTTGCATATCAATGACTTATAGACTATCTAAATGCCATTCGCTCCTGACCCCTTTTCCGCCTTTTCCGGCCGAAGGTCCGGCGCTACGGCCGGGCCTACGGCTTCGGTGACACTACCTCGATGGCCCGTTCGAGCAGCTCGTCCCGGCCGGCCCGCACGCCGGCGACCGTACGCGACACCGGCACCGTGGGTCGAATGCCGATCCCGTGGTGCTGCGAGCCATCGTGCTTGAGCGTCTTCATGCCGGTGAAAGCAACCGTGTAGCCGCCGGGCAGCTTTAGCGGATTCACGTTCCCGTTAGTTCCGGCCGTCGGACCGCCCACGATCTCGGCCAGCTTGTAGTGCTCGATGATGCCCAGGTACGTCTCCGCGTAGCTGATCGCCCGTCCGTCAGTGATGAAGGCGACTTTCGCGCGGAGCTTCGGCTTGTTCGGCCCCACGGGCCAGTTGCTGAACCAAAACTCCATCCCGTCTCGATCAGGCCGCCGGACGATCGGGACGTTCCAGCGGGCGCAGGTCACCGGCGTGTCGATCAGGTGCGTAATCACGAGCGTGGACAACTTGCTCGGATAGCCGCGCAGGTCGAACACGATGCCGCGCGCCTTTTCGAGTTGGGGCAAGGCCGCTTTGAAGTCCTGGTCGTCAATCCGGTCGATATCGACGTACGTGATGCCGGGCCGCACCTCGGAGATCTTCTCCGGCCGCGGCTCGATCGCCGCCTCGACCAGCCCGAGATAGGATCTCTTCAATATGCACATGTTTCCGCCAGCCCGCTCGATCCGCAGCGTGGCCGACTCTCCGGGCACGCCCATCGCCAAGTGCCGCAAGCCGAGGTGGCGCCTCCATTGCGGCGTCGCGCCGGAGACGTATTGCTCGACCTCGGCCAACGCTTCGGCTGCCGGCCGATCGTTGATGGTCAACACGATGTCGCCCACCTTGAGCTCGTCGGCACCGTCCCCGCTCGGGGCCGCGTCCGGGCCGACCGCGGTCACGACGAGGCGTTCTTCGATCCAGTCCCACACCAATGGGAGCGATCCGACCGCGTTGTCCGACGAGTGGAAGACGTTCCCGTGCCCGTCGTGCAACTCGGCAACCAGCCGACGCAGCGTATCCAGGAATGCCCGTTCGTCCCGGTCGGTCGCGGCGCGGGTAAGCGCGTCGCGCAAGGCGGCGTTCCAATCGGTCTGGACCACGTCGAAATACGGGTAGAAATGCTGAAAAATGTTCCAGGCCAGGGCCACGGCGGCCAGACGGGTGCCGCGGTCGTTGCCAGACGTTCGCCTCGCCGGCTGGGTTGCGGCCGGCTCTACCGGCTCGCTGGCCTGCGGAAGCGTACCGGCGGCGGCCGCAAACACGGTCATGGGCACGAGGCAGGAGACGCCGCCGCCCAGGTCGGCCCGCAGCGGCTCGGCTGGGTCTGCAAAACCCTCTGGCACCTTTCCGGGCTCATATTCCTTGAACAGTCGCTCGCTGCGATAAATGGATTGCGGGCTGCCGGTCCCGACGCCCAGGTGCTTCCAGTTGGCCAGCCGCAACTCCTTCGCGTCCGCCGGCGGTTCCAAGCGGGCTGACGCACGGGAAGCGCTGGCCGTGGGGTAGATAACCGCCGTTGGGGCCAGCGGGGCGAACAGTTCGCTCAGACGGGTTGCCAGCTCGGTCGCATCTTTGGACGATTCGATCGTCCGCACGCCGCGGATGGCAAAGTCCTCCCAATTAGCGGCGGCGGCCTGGTCGCTGGGGTGGAAGTAGCGAAGGTAGCCGAGCAGTTTCGTGAACGCGACCAGGTTTTCCAGGGCGCGGCCTTCCAGCGGACGCGGCGGCTCCGTCGCGGGCGGCGTGACGGCACTTACCACCTCGAGCGACGCGTCGTCGAGCCAGAACTCTCCCTTGGCGATGAGCATGCAGCCGATATTGAGCGCCACCGCGTCCTCGGCGACGTCGCCGACGATTTCGTAGTACCGCCATTGCGGGGCGAGGATGGGGCGGTCGTCCATGTTATCGAAGAAGCCCATCTGGTTGTTGGGTCGATCGACCCGCAGCCAGAGCTGGGCCCGGTCGCCCGACCCGGCCGGTTTGCAGCGCACGGCGGCCTTGAAACGCACGGTCTGCCCGCGATACGCCATCGCGTCGATTGCCTGCATGAGGTTGCCGAACGGAGCGGCCGAAGTGGCGTCGGGTTCGTTAAAGAGCCGCACGCACAACTTGCCCTGCTGCGCCTCGAGGTCGGACAGCTCGGCCCGGTAGCCCTTGGTCGGGCTGAACCAGCCGGACGGGATCGTCCCGGCCGCCCCTTCCTCAAAACCAAGGTTTCGGGGTTTGTCGGCGGCGGCAGCACTGGGAGCGAGGAAAGAGGACGCGAGAACGAGCAGCATCGTCGTTGGTCGCATGGCGATCTCCCTCTCTGGCTTTCCGGCCTTCGGCGACGGCAGTGTAGCATTCGAAGATTTTGCCTACAAGAGGCGCACAGACTGTATCATGACCGGCACCGTACCGGCTAGGCCGAAGTTCCAGCACTCGAAAGTCGTAACTCGCGGTGGCGGCGGGGATTCCGCCGAAGTGGCCGGTTGCGTACTGCCTACAGGTTGACCCTTGACAAGCATCTTGTTTGTCAAGAGTTGACCTGCAGTAGGGCCAGGGCACGCTGCTGCAGCGGCGTGGGCTGCGTGTAGATCGTCAGCGTGGTGGCGGCCTTCCGCGCGGCGCGCGCCGAGCGCCGAG
>JAGVEP010000232.1 GCA_020058145.1 Phycisphaerae bacterium
CAGGAGGCGAAGAGTTGCCAGAAAAACGGCTCGTGCCTTCAGCAGGCGGCCGAAGGATGGAGGGCCCGACGGAATCCAGACCTCCTGACATGGGGGTTGTAACCCGCTGAAATCACCGGTACCGCCGACGCGAGGGTGCGCACCAATACCTGTCCGCTTTTTTTAACCAGCAGCAATGTTGCCCCCCGACAAGCTGCCGCTTGCGTGCGCACCAATACCTGTCCGCTTCATGGTGCGGTACAAGGAGGGATGACCGAACAGCAGACTTTCTCGCTACCGGCGGACCCCACCTCCGACACCATCATCGTCAATAACCGATGCGCTTTGCGAGTCGAGGACGCGCAACGCCTAGTCATCGTTGCCGGGCTACCCGTGCATCATTACAGCGCTACCGACGCGATGGCCGAAGCGTACGCGTTGGTCCTCTTGGTGGACTCGGGGTTCGCGACGCAAAGAGAGGTGGCGCGTGCCTTCGTGTGCTCCGAGCGAACCGTCCGACGACATCAGCAGCGCTATGCCGAAGGTGGAATGACGGCTTTGGCGACCCGCTCTGGTTGGCGGCCCGGGCGTCGCCGGGTCCGCGTGCGGCGGGCGCTCACGATTGAACGATTGAAGGCAGAGGGCCACAGCAACCGTGAGATCGCACGCCGCCTGGGTTTGACCGAGAACGCCATTCGGAAGCAGGTGGGTCCGTCGGAGCAGGTGGCACAGGAGACGCTGCCATTGCCAGACATCAAGGGGAACGGTGCCCCGGGAGGCTCGGCGGTTGCGACGCCGGTGGCGACACCACCAGCAGTAGCGTCTGCACTACGGGCCGCCAGACAGCCGGACGTGGCCGCCGCGACGCCGCAGACGGCGGCTTCACCGAACGGGGAGGTGGGCCGCGACTCCAGCGAGGAGGAGCCAGTGGCGCTCAGCCTCGACGTCGATCCTCGCGATCGCACTTGGGACCGACTGCTCGCCGCCTTCGGGCTCCTCGACGATGCGGCTCCCATGTTCGCCGAGGGCACGGCGGTGCCCGGTGCCGGCGTGCTGTTCGCGCTTCCGGCACTGTACGCCAGCGGCATCTTCCGCGTCACGCGCAAACTCTACGGTGATATCGGCCCGGCCTTCTACGGCCTGCGCACCACGGTGCTGACGCTGCTGTTCATGGCGTTGTGGCGCATAAAGCGCCCCGAGGCCCTCAAGGAGCGCGACCCGGCGACGCTGGGGCGCGTCCTGGGTCTCGACCGTGCACCCGAGGTCAAGACCGTTCGGCGCAAGCTCACCCGCATGGCCAGCTATCATCAAGCTGAGCGACTGGGGGCCGAGCTGGCGCGACTGCGGGTACACGAGCGCGGCCGGCTGATGGGCTTTCTGTACGTGGATGGGCACGTGCGCGTCTACCACGGCAAGCGCGAGCTCCCCAAGACCCATGTGGCTAGGATGCGCCTGTCGCTGCCGGCGACCACGGATTACTGGGTCAATGATCGGTCCGGGGACCCCCTGTTTGTGATGACGGCGGCCGCAAACGCTGGCATGGTCAAGATGCTGCCCATGGTGCTCCAGGAGGTCCGTGCGCTCGTCGGCAAACGGCGCGTCACCGTCGTGTTCGATCGCGGCGGCTGGAGTCCCAAACTCTTCAAGAAGCTCCTGGCCGATGGCTTCGACATCCTCACCTATCGCAAGGGCAAAGCACGTCGCATCAGCGAGGGGCGGTTCGTCTTCAGGTCCGCCAGACTCGACGGACGGCGCGTCGAGTACCGCCTCAACGATCAGGCCGTGCGGTTCCTAAAGGGCACACTGCGACTCCGCCAGGTCACCCGCCTCTGTGACGACGGCCACCAGACGCAGGTGCTCACAAGCCGGTGGGACCTTCCGGACATTCAAATCGCCTATCGCATGTTCGAGCGCTGGCGTCAGGAGAACTTCTTCAAGTACATGCGCGAGGAGTTCCTCATCGACGCTTTGGCCGACTACCACGTCGAGGCCGACGACCCCACCCGGACCGTCCCCAACCCCGAGCGGCGGACTCTCGATCGGGAAATCAGCTCTGCGCGCGCCGTCGTCGCGAAGCTGGAACAAACCTACGGCGCTGCCGCCGTCGACAACGCCGAGACTCGCCGGCCGACCATGCGCGGCTTCAAGATCGCGCACGGCAGCATCGGCAAGCCGCTTCGCGCGGCTCGCGACAGGCTGGGCGAACTGCTCGCGCGACGCCGCGCGCTACCCCAGCGCGTCGCAGTGTGTGACGTGACCGACGGAACGGTCGTCAAACTGGCAACGGAGCGCAAACACCTCACCAACATCGTTCGAATGGTGGCCTACCAAGCGGAGAGCGATCTTCTGGCCGCGCTGCAACCGCACTACGCCCGAACCGACGAGGAGGGCCGAACCCTCCTGCAGGACCTCTTCCTGGCCTCGGCCGATATCCACGTCGCGGGCGACAAGCTTCAGGTCACACTTGCGCCGCTCAGTGCGCCCCATCGCACGCTGGCAGTGCAGGCGCTCTGCGAAGCCCTCAACGAGAGTGAGACCGTGTTCCCGGGCACGTCGCTCAAACTCCGTTTTGCCGTCCGCGCACCGACGCGCATCGGGCTCGCCTTCCCGGGCCCCCGCTCCGCCGAGCCGCTTGCCGCAGCCCACTCAGCCACCTAAAAGCGGACATCTCGCGCCGGGCTTATGTCAGGAGGTCTGGAGTCCGCGGCCATCTTTCTCACCTTCTTCATCAGCCCGTCATCTATGTTGAGTGTCGTCCTCATGCCTTCAGCATATGTCCGGTATGCATATATGTCAATACCAGGCGCAGATGCAGATATGGCGTGTGGATTCGGTGGCGGGTGGGGATGTTCCCGGGGGGCGGGCACGCGCGGGATGGGATCGTGACCGCATCACCCTTTCGGCGCGGAGCCGGCGGTGCCATGTGCGACCGAGAGGGGAGGGCTTGAGAAAGGCAATGATGTTAGCGGGTGGGAGGATTGAGGTTGAGGATTGAGGTTGCGAGTTGTACCTTGAGAGGTGTACTTGGCACCCGAAGTTTGGCACCCGAAGTTCTAGAA
>JAGVEP010000401.1 GCA_020058145.1 Phycisphaerae bacterium
AGCACCCCGCCTAATGTTTCACAGACCGTCAGTTCGCCGTGGTCCTCTGAAACGTTGGCCATGCTCCGCCCGCCGCGTATGATGCGACCCCGATGCTCTTCGAAGAAAGGCAGCGACCGCCGAACTGCCGGGCCCGCAGTAGAATTATTTGCCAGAGGGGCCGCTGCGCGTTTTTCTCCGCCTACAATCACGACAAACCAGGGAGCTAACCATGCCCGGATTGAGCGCAAAGAGCTGCATACCGTGCCAGGGTGGGATGCCGCCACTGCAAATCGAACAAATCGTCCCGCTACAGAACCAACTGCACGGCTGGGAAGTGATCGACCATCACCACCTGCACAAGAGTTACAGTTTTCCCGACTTCATCACCGCGCTTGCGTTCGTGAACAGTGTCGGTGACATCGCGGAGGACGAAGGCCACCACCCCGATATCCACCTGACCTGGGGCAAGGTCGGCATTCAAATCTACACGCACAAGATCAACGGCCTGACGGAGAGCGACTTCATCCTCGCGGCCAAGATCGACGAATTGCCGCGGCCGTAAACGCGCGCGCAAATTCACATACGACCCCACTGGCAGCGGGGAAAAAAGGCCATCCGGCCGCCCTGGTGGTGGCGGTGTGTCTGCCAGTGCGGGTGAGCTGCGAAACCGCGTTTTGACGCTGCCAGCCGAAGGTTGCCAGATTTTTCTTATTTCGACACCCCCCGGTTGGCAACCTCCGGGCGGCGGGGCCGGGGAGCGGTTTCGAGGTGGAAACGTGGGAAAGTGGGGAGGTGGGGACGTGGCAGCGGGAGCGCACGGTTGTGCCCGCAGCGAGTTTTTCTTGGCGGTTGAGCATCTTCGTCCAGGACCTGACCACATGTGCCGGGCCGGCCAGCGGACAGCGGGGCCTTACGCGAGTTCGCAGGGCGGACCCGGCGTGCTACGAAGAACTGTTCACGCGCTCGGGGTGTGAGGCAAGGGCGGTGCGCGGGGTTGGCGGTTCTTGGCGTGATTCGGGGCGACAATGCGCTGGGCGCGGCGGCGAGTGGCGGCCCGCGCTATCGCGCGGCCGCGCGCGCGGGAACGGATTCCCGCCAGACAGGGTGCGAGAGATGATTCTCGCACCAGGACGAACAGGGTGCGAGAGATGATTCTCGCACCAGGACGAATTCCCGCCAGACAGGGTGCGAGAGATGATTCTCGCACCAGGACGATGATTCTCGCACCAGGACGCCGGCCCGCGGCAGCCCGGCCGCTGCATGCGTGGTTTTCGAGTAGAATCGTTCTTCGCAGCTGCTTGGTGGGCAGTGCCCACCTACATGAGGAAACATGAGGTTGGTGGGCAGTGCCCACGCTACACGAGGAAACATGAGGTTGGTGGGCAGTGCCCACGCTACACGAGGAAACATGAGTACCGCCCCGGCCCCATCAACAACACCCGTCAACGACAACCTCAAGGGCTATCGCGGCGTCGGACGCGCCGTGCTCGAACGCTTCGGCGTCGGGGTGTGGAGCGACGTGGAGATCGAATCGACCCGCGGCCACTTCCGCGGACTGATTCTGCCCCGCGCCGTAACCGCCGATGACCGCCATATCGTGCTCAAAATCGCCAGCGGGTACAACGTCGGCATCGCGGCCGACTCAATCACGGCCGCGAAAGAAGTCGGCCGCCGCGAGGCGCACTACAAAATCCCCGAAAAAGCGTTCCCGCACGATCCGCAGAAGCCGAACGTCATGCTCTTCGGCACGGGCGGTACCATCGCCAGCCGGCTCGACTACCGCACGGGCGCGGTCATCCCGGCGTTCTCGCCCGGCGAGTTGTATGGGTCCGTGCCCGAGCTCGCCGACATCTGCAACCTGCAAACCGAGAAGCTCTTCGGGGTGTTCAGCGAGAACATGGGCCCGCACCAGTACATCACGCTGGCCAATCGCATCGGCGAGGAGATTCGCAAGGGCTCCAACGGTATCGTGATCGGGCACGGCACCGACACCATGCACCACACGGCCGGCGTGCTTTCCTTCATGGTCCAGAATCCGCCCGTGCCGATCATCATGGTCGGCTCGCAACGGTCGAGCGATCGGCCGTCATCCGATGCGGCGATGAACCTGATCTGTGCGGTCAAAGCCGCCGCCGAGGGCGACATTGCCGAAGTGTTGGTCTGCATGTTCGGCCCGACGTCGGACGAATACAACCTGCTGCACCGCGGCACGCGCGTCCGCAAGATGCACTCGAGCTACCGCTCCACGTTTCGCACCATCGGCGACGTGCCGGTCGCGATGATCTCACCCCAAAAGCTCGTCCATCTGCGCGCCGATTACAAGCGCCGCCGGAGCGACCGCGAAGTGACGATCAACACGGCGTTCGAGGAAAAGGTCACGATCCTCTACTACTACCCGAACATGCAGCCGGACATCGTGGATGCACTGGTCGAGCGAGGCTATCGCGGGATGATCATCGCGGGCACGGGCCTGGGGCACGTCAACAAGCCGCTGTACCCGGCGATCAAGCGGGCGATCGAGGCCGGGATGCACATTTTCATGACGGTCCAAACGCTGTGGGGGTATACGCAGATGTATGTGTACGACACGGGCCGCGACCTGATGGCGCTCGGCATCGTGCCGACGGCGAACATGCTACCCGAGGTTGCGTACATGAAGCTGTGCTGGGTGCTCGGCCAGACGAACGACCGTGAAGAGGTGCAACGGCTGATGCTGACGCCGGTGAACGACGAGACCACCGAGCGCGAGCCGTATAACGGGTACTTGGTGTACCAGGGAGCGATCCCGGAGGTGCAGGAGTTTCTGAGGACGATTAAGAGATAGCGACGCAGGCAGAACGCGGCCCTTATCAGAAGACCTCTGGAAGAGGGACCTCAGCAGTCGCGACCTTTGCCGGCTCGCCGGCGTCCGCCGCGGTCGTCGGTTCGGGTTCTGGGACCGTGCCGGCGATTTCCGTGGCGCCGATACCGGCGTCGATTTGCGGTTCGGGGACGCCGCCAACTTCGGCAGCGCTGCCGGCCATCGCGTCCGCGATCGTCATTTCAGCGGCGTCCGCGCCGTTCGCGGGACGCTCGGCGGGATGTTCGTCCACACGGATGCCGGCGGCTTGCAACTCGGCTTTGTGCTTGGCCTCGGCCTCGCGTTCCTCTTCGAGCCGGATGACCTCCTCGCCAGCGGCCTCGACGACGCGTTCGGCCAACTCGGGTTCGAGGCCCAGCTCCTTGACCAGCGGCTCCGGGCCGATTTCGTCGATGTCGCCGACGGAAACGCAGCCGAAGGCGATGATCTTATCCACGAGCACGTCATCGACGCCGGCCACGCTCTTCAGCACGCGTTCGGTGTTCTCGAGGTGCTTGCTGTATTCCGCGGGCGTGAGGATATCGATGTCCCACCCGGTCAGCCGGGCGGCCAGCCGCACGTTCTGCCCGCGTTTGCCGATGGCCAGCGAAAGCTGGTCCTCGGGGACAACGACGGTGGCTTTGATCAGCTCGAAACACAGCGCGATTTCCTGGACTTCGGCGGGTTTGAGCGCATTTTGGATGAGAATCTGGCTCGATTCGTTCCAGCGGACGATGTCGATCTTCTCGCCGCCGAGTTCCTCGACGATGTTCTTGATCCGGCTGCCGCGGACGCCGACGCAGGCGCCGACGGCGTCGACCTTGGAATCGATGCTGCTGACGGCGACCTTACTGCGATAGCCCGCCTCGCGGGCCAGGGTTTTGATCTCGATGATCTGCTCGGCGACCTCCGGGATCTCGAGCTCGAAGAGCCGCTCGATGAACTCCGGGTGGGAGCGCGAGAGAATGACCTTGATCTGATTAGGCTGCTCGCGGACCTCCAGGATCAGCACGCGCAGCCGCTCGCCGGTGTTGTGCGTCTCGCCGGGAATCTGCTCGCTGCGCGGCAGAAAGCCCTCGGTGCGGCCGATGTTGACGATCAGATTGCCGCCCTCGGTGCGGACGACGGCCCCGGTGACGATGGTCCCACGGCGTTCCGTGAAATCCTCGAAGATGCTGGTGCGTTCGCGCTCGCGGGTCTTCTGGATGATCATCTGCTTGGCGCTCTGCGCGGCGATGCGGCCCAGGATCTGCACGTCCACGGGCGCCCCGTCGACCGTGGCTTTGAACTTCCCGGACAGCAGGTCGAGCTTGACCTCGACCTGGGTTTCCTCGCCATAGTTCCGATGGATCGCGCCGGCCATCGCCGATTCGATGTCGGCGATGAGCGAATCGCGGTCGATGTTCTTGTCGCGACTGATGGCGTCGATGATGCGAATCAAGTCTGGATTCATGGTTCGTACATCTCCTGCGATCGACACCTGTCGGGCCGCCGAGCAGCCGGGCACCAACAAAAAAGGCCGCCTTAGCGACCCGCCGTGGCCCGCGCACGGACCCACTTCAGTATTGTGTGGTCGCCGCGCCGGCCGCCCAATTCCGGCCGCGCACCTCGGGACGGCCGCGCCACCCCCCGGCGGCACACCGCCCAAGCCGCTCCAGTGTAGCGGAACCGGAGACCGTCCGCCAGTCGTTTGAGAAAGGGGCTGCGCGTGGGTGTGACCATTTTTTGTGGCAAGGCCAAGCAGTTGAATGGGTTAACGTGAGATTTGGTTGGGTTTTTTGGCAAGGAGGCCAGAGCGCTGACGCAGCCGCCCAGCAGCGGGATGGAGTACGAGGCTTGGGCGGGGGAGCTGCAGACGGAGTATGAGGCGTTTTTGCGCCAGACGTGGGCGGCGCTGAAGGCCCACGTTCACACCCGCGGCCGGACGCGGACGAGCCCGCTGAGCGTGTACGGCAAGATCATATCCGAACCACCCCCCTGGCACGAGCACACGCGCATGCTGCGCCGGAGCCGTTGGTTCTCACGGCCGGGACGACTGCCAGACGCCGCGTCGGTCACGTGCCGCAGTTCGTGCAACCCGCTTTTCGTTTTCCCGCAGTCGGCGGCGCGGACAGTTGCGTGGCGCTGGCCACGGCGAAGCTCTCCGATCTGCTCGGGTACATCCGCAAGTGCCCGGCGCCGCCGGCGTGAAGCGCGGGATGGGCGTGGGGTGGCATGGACAGGGTCGCTTTGGACCCTGCCCGTGGTCTTCTGGCAGGCGGAGACGCCACGGGCAGGTCGTCAAAGCCCGACCTGCCCATGCCACGCCCCATCGTCTGCGCGGGCCGCCTGTCGCCAGGAACTACGGGGTCGTGTCGTTAAACACGCTCAGCGTGAACAACGTATCCGAATCGAAAATGATGACGACACCGAAACTGTTGATGATCGACACGCACGTCACCTCGATCGTCAGACGATCGCCGGGAGCGTCGAAAAGGACGCGCGTTCCAAGCATGTCGACGGTGTTCGCTCCCGATGCTAGTTCCGTGCCCCACCCCGTTGCCGTCGTACCGACGTTTCCGACAGAGTCTTCGTTGACATCGAGCGTGACCCAGTAATGGCCGGCGCTCAAACGGACAAACGACGGCAACGGCACCGATCCGCCCGTTTCGTATGTCGATGTTGATCCGGAAGTTGCGCCGAACGATCCCCAGAACAGAAGATCGGAAGGCCCGGCTGGTCCGACGGGTCCCTGCGCACCGGCTGGTCCCGGTGGTCCTTGTTCGCCCTGTGGTCCCGTTTCGCCCACGGGCCCTTGCGGCCCTGCGTGGCCTTGGGGACCTGCGGGCCCCTGCGGTCCGGCAACCGGTTGGAATTTGTTGGAATCCCGAAAGATCGAGTCGTCGTTACACGACTTCTGATTCCGTTGGGCATCCTGCCATTAGAAGTAGACCGATGACTCCCAGCCAGGCTAATACGGCCCGACAGAGATACTATACCGCAAAATCAATCGATGCGCAACTGTAGTACCAGGCACGCAGGGCGCGATCCGGACCGTGCCTGCGTCCCTGCGTGCCTGCTTCACTTTGTGCCCCCCGGCCCCCGTGCCGGCGCGCCTGCTTCCGCCACGTTCACGCCGACCGACTTCACCCGGCTGCCGTCGACGCGAAAAGTGCCTTCCAGCACGGTGCCGGTCGGCGTGCTGCAAACCAGGGCCCGCTGCCCGGTCTTGCGCACCAACGACCACTGGCCGACGTACGGCGCCGCGGCCAGGGCTTCGTCCAATAGCCGCGGCGGCAGCCAATCCTCGTGGTGGGCCTTGAGTTGGCCGGTGCGCGCGGCGGCGAAGAACTCGTCCGCCTCCTGGAAGTACTGCCGCTGACTGAACGACCGGGCCAGAAAGCCGGTCAGCGTGGAAACCACGGCTTGCGCGTAGAGATCGGCGGTCGGGTCATCCGGCAAACGGGTCCAGTATTCCCGCCAGCGGTTTTCGAACGCGTCCACGTCGCCGCCGAGATTCGCCAGCCAGGCCTGCTCCCAACCCGCTTTGTGGCTCACGTCGCGCAGGAAACCGATGAAGGCCTGCTGATAGCGGCCGCCACCAGCGTGGGCGAGGAAATGGACCATGGACCAGGCTTCATCGTAGTTTGCTGCGGTCAGCGCGCCGTTCCACGCCTCCGCCGACATGACCAGCATATCGTGCAGCGGCCTGAGCTGGTCATCTTTGAGCGCGGCCTTCAGCCGCGCGAGCCGCGCGGGCGGAATCAAGCCAACGATGAACTCGTCGCCGGTGAAAACGCCGTGACCGAAGTACTCGGCCAGTCCCTCGTTCGCCCACATGGGCAGCCGGGGGCCGATGGCGGCCAGCACAAACTGGTGGAACCCCTCGTGCTGCACCGCGTGCCAGGTGGCGTCGGGGTTTTTGGCATCGGCCACGGCCATGAGCAGGGTGCCCGTAAAGACACCCGCGGTGCCCGGTCGTCCGCCGCAGGCTGCGTAGTCCTTGCGGTCACGGAAGAGGTAGAACGGCAGCCGCTCGCGGACGGCCCCGGCGAGCCCTTCTGTGCGGTGGTAGTACTCTTCCGCCATCAGCGTAATGCGGAGCGCGGCTTCGCGCACGTCGTCGGCGGCGAGGTCCGTGTGCAGCGTGTAATAGCGGGTTTCGTAGGTCCGAAGATCCGGGCCCCGGGATTGCGCGGCAGCGGGAACCGCGGAGGCGCAGAGGGCGCAAAGGATGCGCAGAGACGCCAGGTTCTTGTAGCGTATGGACTCGGGCACGCGCGCCACCTCCCACGGATTATCATCGGCCCGCCGCGCCAGCCTGTTGAAATGGCGGGACCCGGGGACCATTGGGAGTTCGCGCAATTCCCTACATCGACACAAACTGGGCCGCTTTCGCGCCGCTGATCGGGCATGCTGGCTCCGGGCTGCCATGTCCCGCCGACGGTATCATCGGCCAAGCTAGCCAAGCATAGCGCGGTCACAAACAGCCTGCGCGACGCACGCGAGAACGGACGCGCGCTTTCAAGCCGCAAAAGCCGATGAGCGTCAGCGGCACGGCGCTCAGCGCCCCGGCACCACAGAGCCCACCCGCCCAC
>JAGVEP010000251.1 GCA_020058145.1 Phycisphaerae bacterium
CAGGTCGTGCCGCAGAGTGGGCGTGAAGACGATCGCGCCGCCGGCGAGCGCGAGCGCCAGCGCAGTGGCCAGCCAAGCCCCACGACAGCGCGTGAACTCGAGGTAGCCGGCGGCCACGAGCACGGCGCCTGTCCACGCGACGACGGCTGACACACGCGTCGCGCGCAGGACCATCATGAGTAGCAGCGGCACGAGCGGAGCAAAGAACTGTGCCGCGACGTTGGCGTACACGAACGTGGACCCGGGTACCAGCGTCTGGTTGAAGAACCGGATCGGGTGTTCCAGCTCTTGCAGTATCCCCACGGCGCCTGCGAGCACGCCGCCACAAGCCGTTGCCGCCACGAGCAAAACGGCCCGTCGGCTTTCGCGTACCAGCGCCGCCACGAACCCCGCCCAGCAGAGCAACGAGAAGACAACGGCATTCCACCACCACGCGCCGAGCGGATCCGGCGTCCAGATCGTGGAGAGGAGGTGGAGCCCAAGCAGTGCGACGGCGGCCCCCACAACCCAAGGGTGATGAATAGCGGGCGGCTGCCCGCGCACCGCGTGGACAAGAACGCGCGCGGCCAGCAGCACAGGCCCGGCAATCCCGACCAGCACCCAGCGCGGCGCCGCCGACGGGGCGAATAGCGCTGGCCAGTACGCCAGCGGCATGACCGCGAGCAGTGCCGCGGCGACCGGGGCTGCCACCCATTGCGCGCGTCCTGTCATGCGTCTGCCCAATACCTGACCATCCTACACGGGCGCAGACCTGCGCGCAATCCGACGCCGCCACGCAGCCAACGACGCGGAGAAACCTCCGACCCGCTTCCCCCTCACCCGCCGCCACTGAGGATGGCGACGAACGGATTGATGTCGTCGAAGTCCACCACGCCGTCATGGTTGCAATCGGCGAAGTTGCGATTGCAGTTCGGGTACGCCAGGGCGTACTGCGCCGCCGACGTTATGGCCAAAACGAACGGGTTGATGTCGTTGAAATTGACGTGACCATCGCAGTTGAGGTCCCCAAGGGTCAAGAGGATGTTAAACGCTGCGCTAACGACCGTGTCGGACCCGCCGAACGGCGGCCCGCTGTGCGAAGCTTGTAGCGCGTAGCCGGTGCACGGGACCGTGATGTTCAACCCGTGTATCGCCGTCCAGGTAGCCAGGCCGTTGACCGAGAGCAACGCCGTGGTGCCGTACAGCGTGGCGCCGCACGGGTTGTCTTGCAGGGCCAGTGAGATGGCGCGATCGTCGTTAACAACCACGTTGCCGAATGAGTCGACGATGGCAACTTGCACGAGCAGCGGTGCTCCGAGCGGTGTGGAGACGGGCTGGACGGTGAATACCAGGCCAAAGGCGGGTCCGGGTGTGATGCAGAAGGCCAAGGAGTCGGCGGGGAGCGCGCCGGGCGCCGCCGCATGCAAGGTGTATCCGCACCCAGCCCGGTCGATCCACAAGTCCGTGAAGGTAGCCAGGCCGGCGACCGCGTTGCGGGTGGTTGTGCCGTGCAAAATACCGCCCGGCGGGTTCATTCCGAGTGTCAGCGTGACGGGGCCGGTCCAGGTCGTAACGAGGTTGTTCAGCGCGTCGAAACCAGCGACGACCACGGGAGGAAGCGCGCTGCCGGCAGCCGTGTTGACGGGCTGGATGATAAACGCGAGGTGGTCAATGATGGTCGTGATGTTGAACGACGCCGAATTCGCGCCGGTCAGACCCGCCGAAGATGCCGCCAGCGTGTAGCCCACGCCCGGCGTGTCGATGCTCAGGTCGTTGAAGGTCGCGAGCCCCGCCACCGCGTTCCGCGTCGTCGTCCCGTTCAGCGTGCCTCCGCCGGGGTTCGTGCCGATTGCCATCGTCACCGACGACGACGACCACGTCACGCGATTGTTGAAGGCGTCCAGAATCTCCACGGTCACTGCTGGCGAAATCGGATACCCGGCTACGGTGTTCGTCGGCTGCTGCACAAAGCCCAGGTGCGTCGCTGCCGCCGGCGTGATGTTGAACGACGCCGAATTCGCGCCGGTCAGACCGGCCGAGGTTGCCGCCAGCGTGTAGCCCACGCCCGGCGTGTCGATGCTCAGGTCGTTGAAGGTCGCGAGCCCTGCCACCGCGTTCCTTGTCGTCGTTCCGCTCAGCGTGCCGCCGCCGGGGTTCGTGCCGATTGCCATCGTCACCGACGACGACCACCACGTCACGCGATTGTTGAAGGCGTCCAGAACCTCCACCGTTACCGCCGGCGAGATTACCACTCCCGCGACCGCGTTCGTCGGCTGCTGCACAAACCCCAGGTGATGCGCCGCCGCGGGCGTGATGTTGAAAGCCATCGAAGTCGCGCTCGTCAGCCCCGTCGAACTCGCCGCCAGCGTGTAGCCCGTGCCCGTTTTGTTGATGCTCAGGTCGTTGAAGGTCGCCAAACCCGCCACCGCGTTCCGCGGCGTCGTGCCGCTCAGCGTGCCGCCGCCCGGATTGGTGCCAATCGCCATCGCGATCGACGCCGTTGAGGTCGTCACGCGGTTTTCAAAGGCGTCCAGAATCTGCACGGTCACCGCGGGCGAAATCGCCACCCCGGCTACCGTATTCGTCGGCTGCTGGACAAACCCGAGGTGTGTCGCCGCCGCGGGCGTTATGTTGAAGGTCACCGAAGTCGCCCCGGTCAGGACCGCCGAGCTCGCCGCCAGCGTGTAGCCTGTGCCCGTTTTGTTGATGCTCAGATCGTTGAACGTCGCCAAGCCCGCGACCGCGTTCCGCGCCGTGGTCCCGCTCAGCGTGCCGCCGCCAGGGTTGGTGCCAATCGCCATTGCCACCAACGCCGTCGACGTCGTCGCGAGATTGTCGCATTGGTCCAAGACCTCCACGGTCACGGCTGGTGAGATTACGCCTCCCGCGACCGTGTTTGTAGGCTGTTGCACGAAGCCGAGCCTGGTGGCGAAACCGGCGACAACCGTGACATCGATCAACTGCGTCGACACATTCAGATTGTTGCCGCCGCTACAGGTGACCGTTATATCCGCCCGTTCACCCGCGGTGCAGTTGGGATCTGTCACGTGGCGCAGCCGGACGCCCGAAAAGCCAATCTGCGACGCGCCGGTGCTCGCGGTTACGACATTGAACGTCACAAACGCGGTACCGTGGGGCGGAGTGTTGTCCAAGAGGACAATATCCCCGAAAATTACTGCCGTGATTTGGTTGGGATCGAACTCGAAACCCGCCGGAGCGACGAGAAGGATCGTCGAACCCGCCTGCCACTCGCCGGCGACCTCCTCAGCGATGACCGGCAAGGTCAACAGCGTACCGAACCCGTTTGCGACGATGGTATCCGCGCTAATCGGCATCGTTCCGAGCGTGGTCACGGAATCCGCCCGCAAACCCGCCGCGCCCGCGAGCAGAGTGAAGAGCAGCACCCCCGTCGCCAGCGAAGACGCCCCGAAGCGGGGGACAGAACCACCGCGTCTTACAATCGCACTCTTCGCGCTACACATGTTCTCACCTCCATGCGGCGGATTCGATCCGCCCGACTTGTCGGCGGCAAGCCCCACTCCCGCGCCTCACTTGCGCTCACGGCTCGCCGGCTTCCTCAGACGCAACCCGACCAGCCACTACTGTACTGATTTGGGCTGAAGAAACGAAGGTGGCAGCGCGCCAAATCCGCGGGCACAACCCGAATTGTCGCGCGCCTGCCTTGTGGCTCCACGGGCCGTGCGCGCTTCCGGTCCCGCGTTTGCCTCGCACGGGTCGATTCCACATATCGCTGACGATTATAAACCCCCACGGCCGGCGAGCGGTGGTATGCTATCCGCGAGTACGGGCTGTTTGTGAGGAGTTTCCATGTCGTCGCCGACGACGTTCGGCGTGCTGCTATTCGTGCTCGGGCTGGCGGTGCTCGGCCTGTTGATCATTGTGTCGGCGTTGCGGTCGTCGCGGACCGGCCGCACGTGCCCGCGGACGGAATGTGGCAATCGGAATCCGCCGGCGGCCCGCTACTGTGGCCGTTGCGGGACGAATTTGGACGGGGGCGCGACTCGGGACAGTACAAGAAAAAGGGCGTAAGTCATGGTTGCCAAGATCATCACCCCGCCGCCTGACGACTGGTCGCCGCGGACGCGCGGTCCACGTTTTCCACGCACGCCGCCTCGGGCGTGGCTCATCGGAGTGCCGCTGTTGCTCATCGGCGCCGGCTTTTTTTACTGGTGGTTCGTACAGCGCGTCGAGGTGCGGACCGGTGACGTGCTGGTGCTGGTCCGCAAGGTCGGTGCGCCGCTGCCGGTGGACCTGCGCGGCAGCGACGGCGCGGCCGGCGACGTGTCCCAGCAAGTGGTGCTCTACCCGGCTTTGCTCAAGAAGCTGGGGGAAGCGGCGAATTCGACGAAGTACAAGGGGATCATGTTTGCGCCGGTGTCGGAGGGTCGGCATTTCTACGATCCGTTCTTCTGGGAGCGGCGGATCGAGCACGCGATCAATATTAACTCGGACGAGATCGGAATTCTGATTCGCAAATTCGGGCGGTCGCTGCCGCCGGGCAAAACAGTCGCGATGGAGGACGACGAGCGTGGCCCCGAGGTCGAGGTGCTCAAGCCGGGGCGCTACAACATCAACTCGTACGCCTACGAAATCCGCCGGGTGAAGCCGGTGATTATTCCAGCGGGGCAGGTCGGCATTCAGACGCTCTATGCGGGCCGCGAGCCGGCCAACCCCAACGACTACATCGTTGCGGCGGGCGAGCGCGGCGTGCAGCCGGACGTCTTGCCGCCCGGCATGTACTACAACAATCCGTACGTGCGGCGGCTCGACCTGATTGACGTGCGGAGCCACACGCTGGATCTGCACGGCGACGACGCGATTCGGTTCCCGTCGAACGACAGCTTCCAGATCGTCGTGGATGCGACGGTCGAATATGCCATCCGGCAAGACCTCGCACCGTACGTCGTGGTGGCCGTCGGCACGCACGACGACATCCGTG
Source organism: Phycisphaerae bacterium (assembly GCA_020058145.1). GTDB lineage: Bacteria > Planctomycetota > Phycisphaerae > UBA1845 > Fen-1342 > JAGVEP01. The sequence goes on from JAGVEP010000251.1 coordinate 4,940, forward strand.
ACAAGCTGATCCTGCCGCACGCGCGGTCGCTGTGCCGGATTGAGGGCTCGAAGTTGCACGCCCGTGATTTCATCAGCGGCGACACGCGAACGGTGTTTCAAAAGCGGGTGTTCGAGGGATTGCGCGAGCAGAGCTACGCGCAGGGGATCGAGATTCGTGCGACGCTGATTCGGCGGATCGTGCCGCCCACGGAGATTGCGGGTCCGATCAGCGATCGGCAGGTGGCCGAGCAGCAGATCAAGCAGTACGAGTACGAGATCAAGCTCGCCGAGGCCGAGGCGCGGCTCGGTGAGCAGCAGGAGCAGCAAAAGCAGAACCAGGCGCTCGGCCAGGCGAGCCGCGAGGTGGTCTCAGTCGTCAAGGAGGCCGAGCAGCACAAATCCGTGGCGCTGACCGAAGCAGCCCAGCGGCTCGAAGTCGCCAAACTGAATCTGGAGGCGGCCAGGCAGACCGCCGCAGCGCTGGTCTCGCGCGGCACAGCCGAAGCCGACGTGCTGCGTCTGAATTACCAGGCCGAAGCGAAGCCGCTCGGTGAGGCGGTCGCCGCGTTTGGCGACGGCCAGACGTACGCCCAGTTCTTCTTCTATCAGAAGCTCGCGCCGGCGCTCAAATCGGTGCTCGCGAGCACAGATGGGCCGTTTGCGGACGTATTCCGGGCGCTGAGCGAACCACGCCAGGACGAGGCACGCCGGGGCGTGCCAGGCTCCGCCTTGCAGGACGTTCGCGACGCAGGAGGCCGGCCATGAGACTCACACGCCTAATCAAGATGATCATCGGCGGCGTCATGTTGTTCGTGGCGCTGGTGGTAGGGTTTGTGTGGACGGTGTGCCGCGTTTACGTGCCCGCGAACAAATGCCTCGTGCTGATTCACAAGACGGGCACGGCTTTGCCGTCCGGCGAGAAGATTGCCGGCCCGGATCAGAAGGGCATCCAGCGCGACACGCGCGGGCCCGGCCGTTACTTCTTCAACCCCTGGGCGTGGGATTGGGAGCTGCACGACCTGGTCATGGTCTCCGCCGGAGATCCGGCGAGCTGGAAGGAATACTACGCGGAATCGGCGTCCGACACGGCGTTTCCCAAGATCGAGGGGAAATGGCCGGAAATCGGCATCCTGGTCAACAAGACCGGCAAGCCCGCTCCCGCCGGCACCGAAGTGGTCGACGAGGGCTTCCAGGGCATCCAGAAGCAAGTCCTCACTCCGGGCACGTACCGCATCAACCCTTACGTGTTCGACGTAAAAAAGGAGTTGGCGACGACCGTCCCGCTGGGCTGCTGCGGCGTTGTCACCTCGCAGCTCGGCGACATGCCCGGCGTCGAAACGGTCGAGGAAAGCAGCGTCGGTCCGGATGGCCAACCCGTCAAAGGCCATCCGAAGGTCATCCAGAAGCTGGCCGAGGCCGGGCAGCGTGGCGTGACGCGCGACGTGCTTCAGCCCGGTATCTACTACCTGAATCCGTATGTCTACAAGGTGCAGATCGTGCAGGTGGGGTACAACCAGTTGGCCCAGGTCAAGACCAAGGACCTCAGCACACACATCACTTTTCCTTCGAAGGACGGCTTTACCATCGACATCGAGGTGATCGTGGTGTGGGGACGGCATCCATCCCACATCGCCGAGATGCTCAACCGCTTTGGCGACATGGGGAAGATCAAGCAGATCATCCTCGGCCAGATGCGGAGTATTTGCCGCAACCTCGGGTCGGACTACCAAAGCACCGATTTCATTCGGGGCGAGAAACGCGAGCTGTATCAACAGGCGGTGACGGAGACGTTGCGCCGCGTGTGCCGCGAGCGCGATATCGAAATCCTCATCGCGTTGATCCACAACATCGAGGTCCACGGCAGCCCCGAGGCCGATAAAGAGGGCATGGACCTCAAGTCCACGATCCAGCGCGGCTTCATCGCCATTGAGCAGGACCTGACCAAGCAGGCGCAGCGCGAGACGGCCAAAGTCAAGGCGGACCTGGAGACGTCCAAAATGGCCGTGGAAATCGCGCGCGAGCAAGTCGCCGCGGACACGCGGAAGAAAGTCGCCGAAATCAAAGCGGAAGGTGAGAAAAAGTCGCAGGAAACTGGCGCGCAGCGCGATCTCGAGGTGGCCACGCTCGAAAAGCAGATTGCGGAGCTGGACGCCGAGATGACCCGCCTGCTCGGCCGTGCGAAAGCCGACGTCGAGCAACTGAAGAACCAGGCCGAGGCCGACGGCAAGCGGATGATGATCGCGGCGTTCGGCAGCGGGTCGGCGTACAACCTGTACAAGTTCGCCGAGGGTTTTGCGCCTGACAGCATTCGCCTGATTTTCGCGGGGCCGGGTACGTTCTGGACCGATTTGAGCCACGTGCAGGACGCGGCCGGACTGAAACTGCTGGACAGCGCGCAGGGCACCGAGAAGAGCGCGTCCCAGAATCCGCCCCGGCGTTGAGGAAGATATCGGGCTCTGACAAGAATTCACGCGCGCACTTGACTTCCGCCCGGCCACATTGAACGCTGCTCTTGGCGGGAAAGCTGGCTGCGAAAGCGAGTGCCATGAGCGTCAACTCCAGCTTCAGTCTGCCCTGGGTCCTCGGCACGTCCGGCGCCACAAGGGGGGGCGTGGGGTCGGCCACATCGTCCGCACGCTCCGCGGTTCGCACAACTCCGGACACGGTCTCTTTCGGCGATAGCATCCCACCGGTGGTGGGTTTCACGGACTACACCAGGCTCGGGGCTTCCGGCCAGTGGCAGTTCGACCTGACGAACATCCTCACGCCGACCAGCACCGGCGTTCCTGCCGCCGCACGCTCTCCGGAAGAACAGAAAGCCGACGATGCCGCGATTAAGCAGGCGCTTGCGCTCATCGAGGTCGGCAGTTACGACGACGCGCGCCAGCTCATGCATGACCTGCTGGCCGAAAACAAGACCAATGCCGCCGCGGTAAGTGCGCTCGGCCAGGCGGATCTGGCGGAGGGCCAATACACGGATGCGGAGCGTCAGTTTCTGCGGGCGCATGCCCTGAACCCCACGGTGGGCTACGACAACGATGCGCAGAATGCGCGCGTCCTCCAGGGCGACGATGCGAGCGTGCTCGCCATAGCCCGGCGGTGGGTCAGCACGTCCGCCAGGCGCGACGAGGGCATTCGCGTGCTGATTACCCTCACGCAGCGCAGCCCGGACAACGCAGCCGCCCACCTGCTGCTCGGCGACGCGATGCTGGTGGCCAAGGACGCCAACAACGGACTCATGCAGTACAGCATCGCGATCGGGCACGCCGATACCAAGCTGCTTGGCGAGCTCGAGCAGCGGATGGCGAGTTTGGTTGAAAAGTTGCCGGACTCGGCGTTTGTGCGGCAACTGCTGGGCAAGACGTATCTCAAGCAGGGGCGGTACGACGCCGCCGTGCGGACCTTGACGGAGGCCAAGAACCTGGCCGAGGACCCGGCTGGCTACGGACACGATTTGGCGGCGGCTTATGTGGGGCTCGGTCGTGCGAGCCTCGCGCGCGGTGAGCTGTCCACGGCGCTGACGCAGTTCGCGCAGGCCAAGGAGCTGGATCCGACCGCGCGCGAAGTCAAACGGGCCATGGCCGAGGGACTCCTGGCGCAGGCCGAGCAACACGCCCGACAGCACGACTACAAAGCTGCGGCGGCCGAGTACAGCCAGATGACGAGTCTGCTGGCGAATGGGGGGGACAAGGCGCTGCGCCTACGTGCGGCGGACGGGGCGTATGCGGTCGGCCGCACACTGATGAACAAGCGCATCGCGGCCGGTGGCGACATCGCGGAGGAAGTGGGGGCGTTCCAGGCCGCGCATGAGCTCGACAGCAGCAACGCGACCTACAAGCAACAACTCGCCACGACGCGCGTCGCGCTCGGTGATCAGCTCACGGCGGACGACGAACTCGAGGCCGCGGCCAGCTCGTACCGGGCGGCGTGGGAGCTGTTCAAGAACAACCTGACCTACCGCGACAAGGCGATCGACGCGTTCGTGGCGCATGGCGACGACCGTGCGTTCAACCTGAACTACACCGCCGCGATCGAGGCGTACCGCCAGGCGTACGCGCTGAACACGTCAAACGGGACGACCAAGCAGAAGCTCGCGGGCGCGTACAACACGCGTGGCCTGGACTACTTGGACCAGGAGTTGTGGGCACAGGCGGCGTTGGACTTCCGGGAGGCCCTGGCGCTGTTCCCTGACAACGCCACGTATCAGCACAACTACAACCTGGTCAGTCCGTGGGACCCAAACGGGTAATGGGCTGACCATGCACTTGGTTCACGCGCCGGACGCCAGGTCGGCGGTCATACGCTCCGCGCAGCGGGCCACCGCGGCGAACCGGGCTGTGCCGGACGGGGTGGCCATCGTCCGCACGGCGGCGGGCACCTGCGCACGCGGGAGCGTTCGAATCCGGGGTTGTTTGCGCGATCCCAGGCGTGGCTGCTTTTTGCGCACCCGCGACGGAGCCATGCGTCCTCCTTTCAGCCAGAACTTCTGAAGATCGATGACTATGGACGTGCATCGGAACCGCCCCGTCAACGTCGCTGGCCGCGGTGGTTGCCGAGGCCGTCCCGTCGTGGAAGTCGGGGTGACTGGACACGGTTAGAACTTCTTGCGGCGGGGGCGGAAGCGTTGCCCAAGTGGGTTTCCGACGCGTTAGTCGCTGCATGATAAGGATTTATCGCAGGTTGAGTGGCGTCATGCCCGGCTTCGCGGCACCGGTGCGTCGGAAGCAAGCCTGCAGCGTGTGCGTATGTCGACCTGTTCGCTGAATCGACACCCTGATGGTTGACAAGCCTCGCATATACGGATACTGTTAGGTATACTGTTCGCTGAGACCGCCGCATGTACAGGCGATCCAAGGCGATCGAAGAGAGGCTGAGCGCGGTTCTCCGACTTATCCGGAAAGGTCAGCATTCCACGCGGACCTTGGCCGACGCGCTGGGGGTTTCAAGGCCGACGATATCCCGGTGTGTGGCCGCCCTCCGAGAGCAAGGGCACGGCATTCGAGCCGTTCGAAACGGGGTTGGCTGGGCGTTCGAGATTACGTCGGATTCGGAATCGGCGGCGCGAGCGAAAGGGGAAGCGCGATGACCGCAACCTCTATGCCCGCTTGGGCGCGTGAATTCGGGATCACGAAGCGCCCATCCGTGGGCATCTTCGCCACGAAGGATAACCTCGATATCGAAGGCACCGCTCCGCCCCACTCTCACGTGTTGCGTCGGGCATTCAACCTCCTCGACCTGGACGGTGCCCTGTGCGATTCGGCTGCACCGCTGGTCTACTTCAAGGAGGTCAGCCGCATAGAGGTGGCCGAGGTTCTGGAGCTTCATCGGCGTTTCTGGAATCACGGGGGCAGCGCCGATCCTAGTGATCTTTGATCAGGACGAAGTTCAGATGCACTCCGGGCTCGCCCGCCCAGCGGACCCTGCCAAGCATACGGGGGATCCGCCGAGCTTGGTTGAGTACATCGGCCGGGCCCCCTCAGCGCTGAAGGGACTGCTGCCCGCAGTATGCTCAGACGAGTACTTCCGTCGACACTCGCGCTCGTTCAAACGCGACGACCGAGTTGATCGTGCGCTCCTCGATAATCTTGAACTCGGCCTGGGCCTGCGGATCGGCCTGCCCTTGACAAGCCCCGGGCATGTCAAGGGCCTGCACGTGTCGTGGCCGGGGCCCCAGCTTCCGCCAACCGTGGCGGTGCAGCAAGCGGTACACGTAATCCAGCGAGACCTGCTTCCCGACCGCCTGGCGGACCCGGCCATAAATCTGCTTCGCGGTCAGCACCCGCCCACGCCCGGCTTCCTCCTGCAGCGCTGCCAGTAGCTCCCGCTCCAGGTCCAACGTTAGGAAGCCCCAGCGTCGTCCGCCGCGCCCCGTGCGCGTCAACCCCGCGGGGCCTTGCCGGTTATACTGGCTGAGCCAGCGCCACACGGCGGGCGTGGAAACCCCCAGCAACGCGGCAACCTGGTGCGCGGGGTAGTGGCGGCGGTACGTGAGCCACACAGCCAAACGCCGCTGGTAGGCCCCGCGCGAGTCGCCGGCACGCACCCACTCCAACAGTTCCAGTTCCGACAACCACGGTTCAACATGCGGTTCTAGTGGCATAACCAGCGCCTCCTCGCACCGGCCGGCCAGGATATGTACCTATACGTTTGATGTCAAACTGGTATCAGCAACTGCTCAAGACCACCGGTTGCGGAATCGCTGCTCTTCCTGGGCCGGCAAGGGGCGGAGATGTCTGGGCCAGCCACACGCCGCAGTATGCGGACCACAGCAGCACAGTGCGCGCGCCGCCGGCTGACGCTCTCCGAACGTCCCCCAAAAGCACGGGAACCCCGCCGGTGGCGAACCAGCCGGCGAGGTATACCCGTGAGAGAAGAGGAGTCGGGACAGGAAACTCTGGTTCAGGCTCCGAGCAATCGCTTCACGTCGTCCTCAAAGCCGCCGCGCAGCTTGTGCATGGCGCGGGATTCAATCTGCCGAATACGTTCCTTCGACACGCCGAGCTGCCGCCCGATCTGTTCAAGCGTTTGCGGCTCGCCGCGCTCGTCCAAACCGAAGCGCCGCCGCAGGATGCCGCGTTCGCGCGGCTCCAAAGTCGCGAGCATGCGATCGAGCGTGCCGCGGACGGCAGCGACGTGATCGCTTTCCGCTTCCTCCGTCTGGAAAGACCGCAAATTGTCGAGGATTTCGTCCCAGCCGGTCTGATAACGCTCGCGGTGGTGATGCTGCGCCGGCACGGAGCGGGCAAAATTCTTGATGACCGCCCACGAGGCGTACGTGCTGAATTTGAAGCCACGCGTGTAGTCGAACTTGTCCACCGCCCGCATCAGCGACATGTTCCCGTCGCTGATCAACTCGAACAGGTCCTGGTTCACCGCGAGGTGCCGCTTGGCGATGCTGACGACGAGCCGCAGGTTGGCCTGCGTGATCTCGTTCTTGAGTTGGGCCGCCTGGTCGAGCAGCGCTTCGACGTGGTCAAGCTCGACCGCCCGCACCGTTTCCGGATCGAGACAGTCCAGCACCATCCGGGCCTTGTACTTCAGGTAGTTCATCTTCCGAAACAGGAACAGCTCACCCTCGCGGGTTAGCAGCGGGATCCGGAAGAGATTGGCCAGGTATGGCGGCAGCCCCGCCGGGACCCGGCGCGCCGCCGAGGGTGGCTCGTGACGCAAGGGGACGGACGGCGCCGGGGTGAGGATGACACCCTCGGCCCCCGGCGCCTCGAATTCCTGGCTCCCGATGAATTCGATCTTCCGTCCCTGCATTTCACGGGCGCGCATCTGCGTGATGGTGCCGTATATCCAGGTGACTGGCGTACCGAAACGCTCCGCCAGCGCTTCCACCTTCGCGCCGTCCATGTAAGCCTCCCAGACCGCCATCTGACGGTCATCGACGACGGCCCCCACCGGCAGGCGGTTGAAAACCCCGCTGCCGGGATGCGCCTCGTCGTAGTGCTTTAGGATCAGCCGAATCGTTTCTACCGCTCGACCCGCTTCGCCCGAAATGACCCGCGCGACGGCGTTCACCGTGCGCTGGCTTTCCGCTATTAATTCCCGCGCTCGCTCCACAACCCGCTCCCTTTCGGCTTTTGAGAGTTGAGAAAAGCTCGATCCGCGTGCGACCAGTTGCGCGTTCTGCGACACGAACCGGCGCACGCAACGCTCTGGGAACAGCAGACGTGAACGCTGCTCCCGGCCTAGGAACTTCCACCCCGTCAGGCCCCGCCTGCGCCAGCGGCAGATCGTCTTGCCACTGACGTCGAATCGCCTCGCCAAGTCGTCGACCGACCACACGGGCTCGGGCCAGGACTCGGCGTTCAGTTCAGCAGTTGCGCTTAATTCCTCAGCGGCAGTTATCAGATCTTCGGTCAGCCTGTCCCCGTCCAGCGCCCGTCCGTCCGCGGCACCCGAATCAGCCGGCCGGTACCCGGTGAGGGCGTGGCAGACGAACGCGTACGGATAGCTCTTGCCCGCCTCGACGACGGACAACAGGAACTCGCAGCCGAGGAGCTGGATCAGCCGCAGTCGGTGCGGACCGCGCACGAGCTGCGCAATGAGAGTGTCTATGCAGGTGTAGTGGAATTTTTCCATCTGGTCACCTCGTTGCGGGGGCATACTACAACCCCGCAGCTCGGTTCGGTCGGTATGAGCCAGATGGATAAAGAATGTTGCGAACGAATTATCGTTTTATCGTTCGACCGACCCTAGTTGCTATCGCGTATTCGCTAAGTTTTTCTCCGCTCCTGCGATTCGAACAGCAATCGCCGGAGCTGCTAAGTAAGTTCATCTCTATTATTTTCCGGCAGCCGCCCGACGTCAACACTTTTTTCACAATTCCGCGCACATTTCTTTATCACGGCTGCCGACGGCGCCTACTGCTTCACGAAGAGGTAGTACAGCGCACCCTCTGCGCCGGTACGGCCCGCGATGGCTTCCGCCATCGGCCCAATCCCCATGAAGATGTCGGTTCTGCCGGCCGCCCGAATCGCTCCGCCGGTGTCCTGATCGCAGGCGAAGCTGAAGTACGGCCCCTGGCTCGCTGACGTGTAATTCGTTGGCATCGCTGTAGTTACGTATGCGAGGCATGCCCGCGGAAAGACCTGTTTGTCGGTCGCAAGCGATCGGAACGGGGTCACCGGCTGGCCAAGGCTCCCGAACGGTCCGCCGGGGGCCTCCTTGAAGAATACGTAGCGGTCGTTCTTCCAAGCGTAGTGGAACACCTGGTCCCTGTGCTGCCCGAAATACCGCAGCAGAGTCTGAAGCGACAATTCGTCACGTCTGATAACTCCGTCCTGGATCATCGCCTCCGCGATCGGCGTGTACTCGTGCCCGTTATTGGCGGAGTATCCGATTTCGTACAGCGAGCCGTCCGCCTGGCGGAGCTTCGCGGAACCCTGGACGGTGATCACGTAGGCCTCGAACGGATCCTTGACCCAGGCGACTTCGAGTCCGTCGAGCAGGTGCCCCTGCTCGATCTCACGTCGCGTCGGGTAGATCGGGTCGGTTCCGCCGTCCGGCCGGCGCCGCCCGAGGATGTTGCCCTCCCCGTCCTTGATGAGGTCCGGTGGACACCCGTGGAGCGGATACCGGTATTGTGCGTCGCGTTGCCGGCGGCCGTCGAAGATCGGCGTGTAGTAGCCCGTGAAGTAGACGGTGCCACGGTCGTCGCAGCCGACGGATTGGTACACGTCGAACTGGTCGCGGATTGCCTGGTTGAGCTCCTGAGGCGAACGCACGCTCTGGATCACTTCGAGAAATCGCTCCAGCGACGCGACCGCACGCTCGTGCGAGATGTCGCCGTAAGGGAAATATTTGTGGCTCGAAGGTTTGGCGAGATAGGCCAGGCTGTTTTGAATCGCCTGCTCCAGCCCGGCGAGGTTGTCGAAGCCCAGGCCGAAATCGGGGTAATCCTCGGGCGCGATCTTCCGCAGCGCGAGCGCCCCGGGCGGCAACGGCTTGCCGTAGTCCTTGGCCGTCGGCACCTTGAGGGGCTGCATTTCGGTTGCAGGCTTCGGGCAGCCGCACAGCGCTGCCGCCAAGACCGTAAAGGACACGAGGACCGTCGCACGTGACATTGCTGGCTCCTTCCACATCGCCGGTTGATTGTCGGTGGTCCGCGCCACTGGAGATTCTGCCACGCCGCCCCGGAATTGGCAACCACCCGGGCGTGCATGCGGCCAGCGTCGGCGCGCTAGCGTGTCGCCTGCGCAGCGCCCGATCGAGAAACAACGGCGGCCCGGCATCTCTCGCGAGATGCCGGGCCGTAAAAGCCGGCGATGACCTACTTTTGCCCGATCAGGACTATCATCGGCCGTGCGGGCTTAACTACTGAGTTCGGAATGGGATCAGGTGTGGCCCCGCACGTATGCTCACCGGCAGATCGTGTGCGCTGCGCTGCGTGCGAACGTCGGATCGTGTGACGGTGCGAACGGGCTTTCCGTTCTCACGCTGCCACTTGGTCGCGTTCCCGCCGCGCGAGCGCTGGCACTCAAGTTTGGGTTAGGTGGGTAAAGGGGCGAACCGGCTCAAGTCTCCGATGATTGAAGAAAGGAGGCTTTCACAGCGATGCATAAATGTGGTCAAGCCTTCGACCGTTAGTACCGGTAAGCTGAGGGTCTCTCAACCCTTACACATCCGGCCTATCAACCACGTGGTCTACGTGGGGTCTTCAGCTCACCCGAAGGGAGCACCGAGTCCTCATCTTGGGGACGGCTTCACGCTTAGATGCATTCAGCGTTTATCCAATCCGTGCTTAGCTACCCTGCCGTGCCGCTAGCGCGACAACAGGTACACCAGAGGCACGTACCACCAAATCCTCTCGTACTATGGTGATGGCCCCTCAAGACTCGTACGCCCACAGCAGATAGGGACCGACCTGGCTCACGCCGGTCTGAACCCAGCTCGCGTACCACTTTAATCGGCGAACAGCCGAACCCTTGGGACCGCCTACAGCCCCAGGATGTGATGGGCCGACATCGAGGTGCCAAACGACTCCGCCGCTATGGACGCTCGGGAGTCATCAGCCTGTTATCCCCGGAGTACCTTTTGTCAGTTGAGCGATAACCCTTCCACACGGGATTACCGGATCACTAGGGCCTGCTTTCGCATCTGTTCGACCTTTTTGTCTCACAGTTAAGCCGGCTTGTGCCCTTGCACTCTACGCATGATTGCCAACCATGCTGAGCCGACCTTTGCACTCCTCCGTTACTCTTTGGGAGGAGACCGCCCCAGTCAAACTGCCCACCTAACACGGTCCCCCGCCCGGCTTCACGGGACGGGGTGAGGTAACTAATAGCACAAGGGTGGTATTTCAACGTTGGCTCCCCGACGGCCGGGACCGTCGGATCAAAGCCTCCCACCTATCCTACGCATGCGATATCAACTACCAGTATCAGGCTGCAGTAAAGGTTCACGGGGTCTTTCCGTCTTGCTGCGGGTACGCGGTATCTTCACCGCGACTTCAATTTCACCGAGTCGGTCCTTGAGACACTGCTCCAGTGATTACGCCGTTCATGCACGTCGGAACTTACCCGACAAGGAACTTCGCTACCTTAGGACCGTCATAGTTACGGCCGCCGTTAACCGGGGCTTCGGTTGCCAGCTTCACCTTGCGGTTGACCGACTTCCTTAACCTTCCGGCACCGAGCAGGCGTCAGTCTGTATACGTCCTCTTTACGAGTTAGCACAGACCTGTGTTTTTGATAAACAGTTCCCAGAGCCGTTTCTCTGCGCCCTTCGCTTACGCGGGAGGGCCCCCTTATTGCGAACTTACGGGGTCAAATTGCCTAGTTCCTTAAGGACCGTTCTCTCGAGCGCCGTTAGGATACTCTCCTCGCCCACCTGTGTCAGTTTTGGTACGGATCCGCATTTTGTCCCCGGACGGCTTTTCTCGGTCAAAACGTTATGTGCTTCGGCAACAAAGCGGCCTCGCCCTTGCGGGCACCCTCTAAGCTTGTAGTGGGCCACACTCAGAATTGACGTCACCGCCGGATCAACCGCATACGGAGTGCAGGAATATTAACCTGCTGTCCATCGTCTACGCCTTTCAGCCTCGACTAAGGCTCCGACTAACCCTGGGCGGATTTCCCTTCCCCAGGAAACCTTGGGCTTACGGCGAGCGGGATTCTCACCCGCTTTATCGTTACTCATACCGGCATTCTCACTAGTACGCGCCGACACCACTCCTTACGGTATGGCTTGTATCTCGCGTACTACGCTCCCCTACCGCTCGCCAAGCCATTACGCTTCGCGAGCCCGTAGCTTCGGCACCACGCTTAGTCCCGATCATTATCGGTGCCCATCCTCTCGACCAGTAAGCTATTACGCACTTTTTAAATGGTGGCTGCTTCTAAGCCAACATCCTGGCTGTCACAGAAGACGAACTTCCTTACGCACTCAGCGTGGTTTGGGGGCCTTAGCTGACGATCAGGGTTATTACCCTCTTGACCACCAACATTAGCGCCGGCAGTCTCACTCCCGGGATAGGCGTCGCGGTATTCGGAGTTTGATTGAAGGCGATAGCCGGAAAGGCCTCGCGTTTCATTCAGTAGCTCTACCCCCGCGACGTAGTGTCCCGAGGCTGTCCCAAAAGACATTTCGGGGAGAACCAGATATCCCTGCGTTTGATTAGACTTTTACTCCTCCCCACAGGTCATGCCAGAACTTTTCAACGTTCACGGCTTCGGTCCTCCAGGACGTTTTACCGTCCCTTCAACCTGCCCATGGGTAGATCACGCAGATTCGGGTCTACCGCATACGACTGGGGCGCCCTATTCAGACTCGCTTTCGCTACGGCTCCGTGCCGGAAGCACTTAGCCTTGCCGTATACGGTAAGTCGCCGGTCCATTATGCAAAAGGTACGCGGTCAGCCGGGCGAGCAAGCCCGCCATCGGCCTTCCACAGCTTGTAGGCACATGGTTTCAGGTACTTTTAACTCCCCTAGCAGGGGTGCTTTTCACCATTCAGTCGCCTTACTGGTTCACTATCGGTCGTGCAGGAGTACTTAGCCTTGCAGGGTGGGCCCCGCATGTTCAGTCAGAGTTTCACGGCATCCGACCTACTCGACCGTTGCTGCTTCCCTGACGCTTACAGGACTGTCACCTTCTGTGGTCGCCCTTTCCAGAGCGTTCAACTGAGGTTGCAACAACGTATGGCTCAAAGCCATGAGCTAATCCGCTTTCGCTCGCCGCTACTCACGGAGTCTCGGTTGATTTCCTTTCCTCCGGGTACTGAGATGTTTCAGTTCCCCGGGTTCGCTCCACACGGCCTATACATTCAGCCGCGGGTGACACCAGCCGGTTGCCCAGTGGTGCCGGGTTGCCCCATTCGGAAATCTCCGGATCAAAGCCTGTTTGGCGGCTCCCCGGAGCTTATCGCAGCCTACAACGTCCTTCATCGCCTCTGCACGCCAAGGCATCCACCATGTGCCCTTAGTAGCTTGACCACATTTATGGATAGCTGTGATCGAAGCGTACCTATCTCCAAAAAAACGGAGAATTGAGAGAACGAAATTCGCGCCGCTTGTGTCCCTACAGACCACAACCGGCACCGACTCGTTATCCGGTTCGATACCTTTTACCCACCTATGAACTTGTCAAACAGCTTTCAGCTTTCAGCTTTCAGCTTTCAGCCATCGCTGGCCGCCAGCCGTGCCGTCCGCTGCCCGCGAATCGCGGGCCCGCAGACACGCAGCCGTGTCCGCGGGTTCGAGATTCGCTCGCAGGCTGCCGATCCACTGGAGCCGACCGGGATCGAACCGGCAACCTCCGCGTTGCAAACGCGGCGCTCTCCCAACTGAGCTACGGCCCCGCGGCTCTGGGAACCGGGCAACTCCCGGTCAGCACTTGCCAGCGCCTCAGGTGCCTCCGCCGCGTAGCCCTCGCCACACGAAGAAACCAACTATAGCCGCCAGAGCCAAGTACTGCAACAGCGCCACGTTCACGGCCGTGTTCCACCGGCTCGCCGCCGTCGCGGCTGCCAATGGGCCCGACAAGAGTCGAACTTGTGACCTCGTCCTTATCAGGGACGCGCTCTAACCAACTGAGCTACGAGCCCAATCCGTCGAGCCCCGGCCGCACATCAGCCCGGCCGGAGGAACCCATCGCTACCGGGCCGCTACACACGCACAGCGACGACCTCGGCAGTTCGCGTCCCAGGCCGGCCCGATTCTCGCAGCCGGCCGTCTCATGGGTCGCGAGCATCGTAGTTTACAGCGGTTGCCATGCCTGTCAAGGAACCGCACACCAAATCTTTCGTTTTTGTGCCGTGACGGCCGATCACGGCCCCCGCGCGTTTCGTAGTGCTTGTCCCTGCAAGACTTACGCAGCACATCCTCCGCCGCGACTGTCCCCGGTCGCTCCCGGGTTGCGTCGCCCTGGGGTGGTTTCAGAACGACGCCCCGAAGGCAAAGTTGAAGATCTGGGTCTCGTCGCGCTGGCCGGTGAGTAGCGGGAAGCCGAAATCGAAGACGATCGGCACCGGGCCGAAGAAGTCGATTTGCACGCGCAGGCCAAAACCGGCCGCAACGCGCCAGGCTGACAGGCCGAAGCCCTCTTCGACCGTACCCATGTCCACGAACGTCACGCCGCGGAACATCTTGCCGTAGAGCGGCACGGAGTATTCGCCGCCCACAAGCGCGATGAAGTCGCCGCCGACGGCGTTATGTTTGATGCCCGCGCGCGGCGAAACGCCACGGTACTTGAAGCCCCGCAGAGAGCCGAAACCGCCGGCGTAATAGCGTTCGAAAACCGGGGCATTACCGACGATATAGGCCGCATCCGCACGCACCGCGAGCACACTCTTGCGGTCGAGGATGTCGGTTTTCATGGTCTTGTACCAGGCGGCGCTGAACATCGGCTTGCCAAAGCCGTAGTCACCGCCGAGCACGCCGGCTTGCTCCCAGGCGAGGCTGACGCGGTAGCCCTCGGTCGGGAAGACGCGGCTGTCAGTGGTATCCCGCACAATCGCGGCTTTCACGGCGGTGAGCGGGTGTGAGCCCTTGGCCTCGCGGATGTCGGACGCCGCGAACGGGTCGACGTCTTTGACATCGACGGCTTCGATGCGGGCGGAGCCTTCGAGCGCCCAGCCGTCGAGCAGGCCGCCGGTGAAACGTCGGCTCAGGCCGCCGCTCCAACCGAGGCGTTGCTCGTAATAGCCGTCGCGGCCACGCTGAAACAGGTAGATGGAAGTGTCGAGGCGGATCGGCAGATCCAGGAGGTACGGCTCGGTGAAAGCGATGCGAAAGCGATTGACTTCGGTGCCCGGCTCGGCCTGGAGCAGCAAACGCTGACCATCGCCCTTGAATGCCCGGCCGCGGAAGAACTCGCCCCAGGTGCGTGGCCAGTCAAAGAGGTCGAAATTACGGTTCTCGATGCTGAGGGTGCCGGTGAGGCCGTTGTCGGTACTGACGCCGAAGCCGACGATGAACTGCGTGGTTTCGGTCTCTTCGAGCGTGACGAGGGCTTCGCGGGCACCGGCGATGTCTTCGAGCGGGGTGATCTTCACGCTCTCCGTCTTGAACAGGCTGGTCTCGCGTAGGCGCTGTTCGGCCTTGCGAGCCTCGACGGTGTTGTAGAACTCGCCGGGATAGAAACGCAGTTCGCGGCGGACGACTTCGTCTTTCGTCTGCCGGTTGCCGCGGATCGTGATGCGGCCGGCGCGCGACTGCGTGCCCTCCTCGATGGAATAACGCAGGATGACGACCCCGGTTTCTTCGAGGTAGTCGTAGCGCGTATCGATGCGCGTGGCGACGTAGCCGATCTCGCCATAGAGGTCCTGGACGGTCTTGAGGTCCAGTTGGAGCGCCTCGTCGCGGACGAACTTGCCGGGGATGAGCTTGAGGCTGGCGCGCAGGCGGCTCTCGGTGAAGACCTCGTTGCCCTCGAACGCGATGTCCTGGACTTTGTAGCGCGGGCCCTCCTCGATCACAAACACGAGCTTGAGATCGGACCGCTTGAGCTCGTCAAAATCGAGCCGGTAGCCGGCGCGGGCATCGAGATAGCCTTCGTCGCGGTACTGCTTCTGGAGCGCGAGGGCGTCGCGTTCGGCCTGCTCCTCATCGAGCGCGCCGGTTCGGAAGATCCAGATGTAGGTCTTGGTTTCGACCCGCGTCTTGAGCCGCCGCGGACTGAACTCCCGGTTACCCTCGAACAGGATCTGTCGCACCTTGACGCGCGGGCCCTCGGTGATTTTGTACACCACGCGGTTCTCGGCCAGCAGCGCCACCTCATCCAGCTCGACCGTGGCGTAGTAATAGCCCTTCTGCTTGTATTTGTTGAGGATGTCTTCCCGGCCGCGATTCACCTCGTACAGATCGAGCACCGCGCCCGCCGTCGGCGTCATTTCGTACAGGTCTTTGTCGGCAAACCGCTTGTTCCCCTCGATCTCGACCGACGCGATTGCCGGTTTCTCCTGCACCGAGTAGACGACGACCGCTTGGCCCTCCTCGACGCGGGTCGTCGCAAAGGCGTTGATGAACTTCCGCGTGCGCAGCAATTCGCGGACGTCGTCCTCGACCTGCCGCCGTGAAAACGGCTGCTCCTCACGTGTCTTCAGCGTCCGGCGAATGTACGCCTCGCTGACGGCCTGGAGCCCGTTGATTTCGACGCGGGCGATCGTCAGCCCCTCCGGCGGTTGTTCCTCCTGAGCCTGCGCGGCCGGCAGCCCCAGCCACAGCACCAGCCCCGCCGCAACGACCACCAACCAGCCGCGGCCGAGGCCGCCGGGTCTTCCGCTCGTCTGCTGCCTGTGCTGCACGCTGCACCCTGTGTCGTACACTGAAATGTCCGTTGCCGGTTCTCGTTCGAAGACCACGCCGGAATCGTGTGTTACTATAGCGATCGGCCGGGCGCGTGCAACGGCGCGCCAGCCGTGAGTGTCACGGCGGTCGCGGTCGTCGCATCCGGCGTGGCAGAGGTTCGCGTGGTGCGTCCTGTGATCGGCATCACCGCCGGTTTCGATGTTGCTCCCAATGTTCTGCCGCGCTGCGAGCGACTGACCCTGCTCGCGCCGTATACCGACGCGATCTATGCTGCGGGCGGCTTCCCTTACCCCCTGGCCCCGCCGCCGCAGTGCGACGCTGCGCTGCTCGACGAGCTGCTTGGCCACGTTGACGGCGTCCTGTTCACCGGCGGCCCCGATCTCGATCCGGCCAATTACGGCCAAGCGCCCCACCCGGAGACGCACATACTCCACCCGCGGCGTGACCTTTTTGAACTGGCCTGCTTTCGCCGTGCCGACCAGGCACAAAAGCCGATCCTGGCGATCTGTCTCGGCTTTCAGGTCGCCCATGTTGCCCGCGGCGGGCGGTTGATTCAGCATGTTGACGACCGCAACTCGACGTCCGCCGTCACCCACCGCCTGCCCGACAACAGCGCGCTCCATCCCGTGCGGATTGAGCCGGATTCCGGGCTGGCGACCGTGGTCGGCGGCACGGAGCTCGAGGTCAACAGCCGGCACCATCAAGCTGTCGATCCGGCGTACCAGGGTCGCGGCCTGAGGCCAGTCGCTTTCGCCCCCGACGGCCTGGTCGAGGCCAGCGAGGATCGCAACCCCCCGTTTTTGCTCGCCGTACAGTGGCATCCCGAGAACATGACGGATCGGCGGCCGCACCGGGCACTCTTCGAGGCCCTCGTGGCGGCCGCACGGGGATAAGGACCGCGCAACCAACCTACTGTACTGCCTCGTTAGCTCGACTTTTGCCATTTTTCGCGGCGGTCGCGAATGAACGGGTACTCACAAAGAATCGGACTCCTCCGTACACTCGCGGGTGGTTTAGGGCCTGC
>JAGVEP010000315.1 GCA_020058145.1 Phycisphaerae bacterium
CCCGGGTGGTAGCGATGTGGCACCGGCATCTTGCCGGTGAAACCACAGGCTGGAAGCCTGTGCCACAAGTACCACAGGCTGGAAGCCTGTGCCACAAGTACCACAGGCTGGAAGCCTGTGCCACATGACTAAAGGCCTAGCTCAAGCCAGCCGATCATCGCTATGCCGAGCAATTGCAGACTCTGGTTCGGGCGAGCCCTCCGTGCCGGCCCAGCGGGCGCGGCGCACAGCGAACCACAGATCGAGGTTTCAGATGACGCAACCGAGCCCGCGATGGCTTCTGGGCGGCGTGGTTATCCTGACGATTGTGCTCGGTTCGGCGGCAGTGCTGTTTCTTGGTGATGGCGGGCCGCCACGCCCCGCGTCGGCTCGGGCAACCCCCCCCCCCCTCTAATTACCCATCCTACCCAGACTGCCTATCCAACCGCGCGGCCCACAGTTCGTCTAAATCCGTCGCCGCTGTACCCCCACTCCGCATCGCCATGAGCGCCGCGTTCGTGCCAGAGGTGGACGTGGGCGTCTACGGCGCCATCGCGCGCTATCTATCCGAGAAGCTCGGGCGGCCCGTCGATTTCGTTAGCGGACTGTCTTACGGCACGATCGGCGAAATGATCGACGCCGGGGTGGTCCAGCTCGCCTTTCTCTGCGGGTTGCCCTACGTCCTGAAAACGGACACCCCGACGCCAACCGTTCGCCTGGTCGCGGCGCCGGTGATGACGGGCGCACATTACGGCGGCGAGCCAAAGTACTTCTCGTACGTGATTGTACGCCAGGGGCTTGCGGCGCGCAGCTTCGCCGATCTGCGGGGCCTGCGGTTCGCCTACAACGAGGAGTTGTCGAATTCGGGCTACAACATGCCGCGTGCCAAGCTCGTCGAGTTGGGCGAGACCCACGGGTTCTTCGGCTCCACCGTTCGCTCCGGGTCTCATGAGGAATCGATTCGCATGGTGGCGGACGGGAAGGCGGACGCCGCCTGTGTGGACTCATTGGTGTTTGACTACCAACAGGAGCGGGGCGCGCCGCAAGTGAATCGTGTCCGGGTGATCGAGCGGCTCGGGCCGGCAGGCATACCCCTGCTGGTGGCCTCGACGCACCTGGATGAGGACTTGTGCAAACAGGTGCGCGACGTGTTGCTATGCATGGATGAGGACGACGCCGGCCGCCGTATCCTCGCGGAGGCATTCATCGCCCGCTTCGTGGCCGTCGAGGACAGCAATTATGAGGATATCCGCCGCATGTGGCAGGCGGCCAAGTCGGCGGGATTCCTCAAGATTCAATAGACAGCAATCCCGCGCGGAGCCACGTGAAGAATGAAACATCTCGCGGACAGCCTGACGCTGCGTATCGGGGCGCTGCTAGCGACGCTCGTCGTTGGGCTGATTGCGGCGCACCTCCTGGTCCAGCACGCCGTCGAAAGCAAGGAATACGACAGTGTGGTGCTGAACCTGGCCGGGCGTCAACGCATGCTGATCGAGCAGTACGCGGGCGAGATAAATCACACGTTTGTGGCCCTGGCGGCGCACCGGTGGGAACACGTCATTGAGTACAAGCAGCGGGCCGAGCGAACGCTGCAACTCTTCCGCGCGACCCACCAGGCGTTTCGCGACGGCGGGTACATTCCGCGGTCGCTTGCCAGCCAAGAGACGGTTTACGTGCCGCCGGCGGAAAGCCCGGTACTGAAAGCAGAGTTGGCGGTCCTGGATGACCTGGTGGCAGGGCTCGAAAGAGACGCGGTCTGCGCGCTGCGCTCGACGCTGGACGAGCTGCTGGAGAACCCGGCCGTCATGCACGTGCAAGAAGGGCGCGAGCGGGCGCGCGGCAAGATGGACCACATCGTTTCGCTGATGCAGGCCGAGAGCGACGCGCGGCTGTGGCGTGTTGGCCGTTATCACCTGACATGCACGGTCGGCCTCTGCGGGCTGCTGGCGGCGATTCTGGTGTTCATTCACCTGCGCGTCGTCCGGCCCCTGGAGCGCTCCGAGGTGGTACTCCGGGAAAGCCAGGAGAAATACCGTACGGTGGCCGATTTCACCTACGATTGGGAGTACTGGATCGCTCCCGACGGGAGGAACATCTATACTTCTCCGGCTTGCGAGCGTATCACCGGCTATCAGGTTGAAGAGTTCCAGCAAGACCCCAACCTGCTGGGGACAATCATTCATCCTGATGACCGGGACCTGTATGACAAGCACCTGGAGGAGGCAGCGACCAGCGAGGTTGGAATCAACGAAGTGGAGTTCCGCATCATCACCCGAAGCGCCGAAGAGCGATGGATCGGCCACGCCTGCCAGCCGGTCTACAGCCGCGAAGGCGTCTGCTTGGGTCGCCGTGCCAGCAACCGCGACATTACCGAGCGCAAGCGATCCCAGGCGGCACTCCAGGCAATCGAATGGATGCTGACCAAGAAGCTGTTGCCCTCGACCGCGGAAGACCATTCGGATACCACCGAGGATCAGGGTTATGGAGATCTGACCGCACTGAACCACAGCGGCATCATCTTGAATTCCATCGGCAAAGAGGCCCTTCAGGACGTCGCGAGCGAATACATGGGCCTACTGGAGACCTCCTTGGCCGTTTACGAAAAGAACGGCGACTATGCCTTTGGGATATTCACCTCGCGGTGGTGCCGCCGGATGGATCGGGCGTCGCGGGGCCTCTGCGATACGGATGACAACGCCGCGGCGTTAGGCTGCGGCAAATGGCTCTGCCACGAATCCTGCTGGACCTCTTGCTCCAAAGAGGCCATCGCCAAGAGATCGCCCGTGGACATTGAATGTAACGGCGGTATACATCTCTACTGCGTGCCGATCTTTGCCGGCGAACAGGTCATCGGGGCTATCAATTTCGGGTACGGAGACCCGCCGAAGGATCCCGCCAAACTCGCAGAACTGGCCAAGCTGTACCGGATCGACTATGAGGTGCTTGTTCGGGAATCTGCCGCATACGATTCCCGCCCCGGCTACATCATCGAGATGGCCAAGAGCCGTCTGCACACCTCGGCCAGGCTCATCGGGATGATGGTGGAGCGCAAGCAGGCCGAGCAGGAGCTGACCCGAGCCATGGAGGCGTCCGACGCCGCCAGCCGCGCCAAGAGCGAGTTCCTGGCCAACATGAGCCACGAGATCCGCACGCCGATGACGGCGATCCTCGGGTATATCGAGCAGATCTCCGACGGCGTTGCCGACGGCTGTCAGGGACGATGTGAGTACGGCAGGACGCACCTCCCCATCCACCTGGCAACGATCTCGCGCAACGCCGAATTGCTGCTCCAGATTATCAACGACATCCTCGACCTCTCCAAGATCGAGGTGGGACGAGTGGACGTGGAGCGCATCGCCTGTTCGCCCGTGCCACTGCTGGCCGACGTACAGTCGCTCATGGCGGTCCGGGCGGAGGCGAAGAACCTGCCGCTGCGGTGCGGGTTCGGCGGCCCGATCCCGGAAACGATCACCTCGGATCCGACGCGCATCCGGCAGGTCCTGGTCAACCTGGTGGGCAACGCGATCAAGTTCACCGCGGCCGGCGCGGTTGAGGTGCTGGGCCGCTTGCTCGACGAACCCGCCCAACCCCCACGACTCTGTTTCGAGGTCCGCGATACGGGCATCGGCCTGACGCCGGAGCAAATACAGAAGCTGTTCCAGCCGTTCACGCAGGCGGACGCTTCCACGACGCGCCAATTCGGCGGCACGGGACTCGGACTGGCCATCAGCAAGCGGCTGGTCGGGTTGCTGGGCGGCGACATCGAGGTCGAGAGCACCCCGGGCCAGGGGAGCACGTTCCGCGTCACCTTCGCGACGGGAAGTCTGGACGGCGTGCGTCTGCTGGACAATCCCGACCTGAGCGTCAACGGCGGCACGTCCGCAGCGGCGGCGTCGGCCCCCCAGATGGTGAGCCTCGACGGCTGCCGCATTCTGCTGGCCGAGGACGGGCCGGACAACCAGCGGCTGATCGCCTTCCTGCTCAAGAAGGCCGGGGCGACGGTGGAGCTGGCGGACAATGGCCGCATCGGACTGGAGAAGGCTCTCGCCGCGGCGCAGGGCGGGGAGGCGTTTGACGTCATCCTGATGGACATGCAGATGCCGGAGATGGACGGCTATGAAGCCACGGGGCGGCTCCGCGCCGCCGGGTACGACGGGCCGATCATCGCCCTGACCGCGCACGCGATGGCATCCGACAAGGAGAAGTGCCTGGCCGCCGGGTGCGACGACTACGCGAGCAAGCCGATCGACCGCCAGCGCTTGCTCGAGATCGTACACCGCTACGCGCAGGCCGGGAGCAGATCGCGTCCCGCGTCGGGCGACCGGCCGACGCTCGTGCTCAACACGACGCCGTCCTGACGGAGGAATGCAGGGAAAGCCCTTCGACGTTCTGGCCGAAGGGCCCACTTCTGTCGATGATCGGGGCGACAAGATTCGAACTTGCGACCTCGTGGACCCAAACCACGCGCTCTAGCCAGGCTGAGCTACGCCCCGTAGCACAACAGCGCCTATCATAGCCGTGTGCCGCGGGATTGAGAATGACCTCGGGCGGACGGCTGCCGCAGGACGACGTAGTCCAAAACTGTGGTAGCCGCCCCGCGCGGCGAGCCTTCTGTCCGAGCCCCACGCGCCAGCGTGGGGTTTTCCGCGGAGCGCGCTGCGCGGACCCCAGGCTCGCCGCCTGAGGCTCGGACGGCGAGCTTTCCGCCACAGTTTTGGACTACACCCGCCGCAGGAGTGCGTCGCGTGCGTATCTATCGGTTACGACAATTCGGCCTTGAGCATTTGATCCTGGAAGAGGCCCCGTCGCCGTCGCCGGGCGCCGGCGAGATCGTCCTCGACGTGCAGGCCATGAGCCTCAATTACCGCGACCTGCTGGTGGCGACTGGGCAGTACAACCCGAAACTGAAGCTGCCCGCGACGCCGCTCAGTGACGCCGCGGGCGTGGTGTCCGCCATCGGTCCAGGCGTGACACGCGTGCGCGTCGGCGACCGTGTAACCTCGCACTTCGTCGCCGGCTGGCTCGACGGGCCGTTCCAGCAGGAATACGTCGCGACCACGCTGGGCACGCCGGGCGCCGGGCTCGCCGCCGAGCAGGTCGTCCTCCCCGCCGAGGCGGTCGTGCCCATTCCGGAGGGGTATGATTTCGCGCAGGCCGCCACCTTGCCGATCGCCGCCCTGACGGCCTGGAGCGCGCTGCAGACGGTCTCCAAAGTCGGACCGGGGCAGACGGTGCTCACGCTCGGCACCGGCGGCGTGTCGATTTTTGCTCTGCAGCTTGCCAAGGCGCTCGGCGCCCGCGTCATCATCACCAGCAGCCGTGACGAGAAGCTCGTCCGCGCGCGGCAGCTCGGTGCCGATCACACGATCAACTACCGCACGCACCCCGATTGGCAGCAACAAGTGCTCGAATTCACCGGCGGGGTCGGGGTTGACGTGACCGTGGAGAACGCCGGGCCGGGCACGCTCGATCGGTCGCTGAAGGCCACGCGTGCAGGTGGCACGATTGCGCTGCTCGGCGCCCTGACCGGCCGACAAGGCACGGTTACGACGGGTCTGATACTCATGAAGCGGCTGCACATCGCCGGTATCATGGTGGACTCGCGAGCCGTGTTCGAGACGCTGATTCGGTTTCTCGTGGAGAACCGCCTTCGGCCCGTAATCGACCGTGTGTTCGACTTTGGGCAGCTCCCGGAGGCGTTCCGCTGTATGGCGGCGGGGCAGCACTTCGGGAAGATCGTGGTACGGAGGTAGCGTCGGACCTCCGAGTCCGACGGCATGGTGGCGCCGGCCCCCGGTGGCCGACGTCCGGTGCGCTGATGGCCTGCGTCCTCCTCGGCATCGAAACCTCCTGCGACGAGACTGCGGCTGCGGTCGTCGTTGACGGTCGCGACGTGCGCTCGAACTTGGTCAGCTCGCAGGTGGACTTGCACGCCAGGTACGGCGGAATCGTCCCGGAAATTGCCTCGCGGGCACACATCGAGCAGATTCGGCCGCTCGTCGAGGACGCGCTCGCCGCGGCGCGGGTGAGCTATGCCGACCTGGATGCCATCGCGGTGACCGCTGGTCCGGGGCTGGTCGGCTCGTTGCTCGTGGGTGTGACGGCGGCCAAGACGCTCGCGCTTGCCTGCGACCGGCCACTCGTGGCCGTGGACCACATCGAGGCCCACGCGACCAGCGCGGCGCTGGTGATCGACCCGCCGCCGTGGCCCGCGGTGGCGCTGGTCGTCAGTGGCGGGCACACCTCGCTGTACCTGGTGCGCGACCACCTGGATATCACGCTGCTGGGGCAAACGGTCGACGACGCCGCCGGCGAGGCCTTTGACAAGGTGGCGGCCCTGCTCGAACTCGGGTATCCCGGCGGTCCGGTTATTGACCGCGTGGCGCGCTCGGGCAATCCGCGGGCGATCCGCTTTCCGCGGACCTGGATCCACGCGCCGCATTCCGATTTCTCGTTTAGCGGGCTGAAAACCGCGGTCCTGTACCACGTCTACGGGGCCGGGCACAAGTATGGCTCGCTGGCCCACCTCAGCGCGCCGGACATCGCGGATGTGGCGGCGAGCTTCCAGGCCGCCCTGGTGGACACGCTGGTCGCGAAGACCGTCGCCGCGGCCGAGCGCGCCGGCGTGCCTTATGAGACGATGCACCGCCAATTGACGACGCATCTGCACG